>JAYVNW010000183.1:0-3598 GCA_043758225.1 Candidatus Kuenenia sp.
AAATACAGTACTGTGGGCAGCGGGGCGTTGGATCGCCACAAACCAATCGACGAAGCGATGCCGGCAACTCCCGCCGCAGCGGCCCCGCAGCTAGTGACCGAGATTATTTTGAGATAGAAAAATAGTTTTGATGTTAAGCACCCATGTACAAATTTCGTGTGATTTCCCGCACAGCAATGTTGATTTCGTAATTGTTTGGAAGTGTTCAATCATGAAAACAACAGCGATTCAGGCCCTGTGGGCCGACACAACCTCTGCCGGTGGCGTCAGCCACCGGATACAATATGGTTCGAGCCCTAAAGGCCCGGAGGGCCGACACAGCTTGCGCGAAGATCGAGACACCGACGTGTGTCGGCCCTCCGGGCCTTTGAGTCTTTTGATGGCATTTCCGGGGCCTCACGGCCCCGGCAAAGGTTGTGTCGGCCCGTCCGGGCCTTCATCACACCGCCGTGGCGCGGCCAGCATTGTTGCAATTGCGGTGCTGGTGATTCTCGCCGGAATTCTGGCACAGCAGACGCGGCGAGTTGTCATGGAACGTCGTCAGATGCGAAACGAAGTCGCCTACCTGCAGACAGAAAAGCTGGCTGAGGCCGGATGGCTGCTGGCTCAGAATTCGAAAGCGAAAGATCCGGCATGGTCCGGGGTGACCTGGAATCTGCAACCCGGTTCAATTCATCAGACAAATTCCGCCGAGGTCGTGATCAAGGTACAGGAAGAATCCTGTACTATCGTCGCTAGATATCCGACCAATGCGGAGATCCCTTTTCAGGTTACTCGGACAAGAAAGTTGGCACCATGAACACAAGTGACTCTTACGGCCTTCGGCCAACAATTCAAAGAACCTCACGGGATGGGCGAAATCAGCATCAGCAACTTCGCGGCTTCACGCTGATCGAACTGCTGGTCGTCATTGCGATCATCGCGATTCTGATTGCATTACTGCTGCCAGCGGTGCAACAAGCACGAGAAGCTGCTCGCCGAACACAGTGCAAGAACAATCTGATGCAAATCGGCCTGGCACTGCACAACTACGAAATGGCTTTTGAAATGCTGCCGCCTGGTTGCGTGAACGAAACCGGCCCGATTCGCAACATTGAAGAGGGCTACCACATGTCATGGATCGTGCAGATTCTGCCATCGCTGGAACAGTCGAGCCTCTTCGGCCAAATCAATTTCAGCGTGAGCGCCTATGCTGCGACGAATGGCGGCTTTCGCAAGATGGTGATAGCATCGTTGATATGTCCGTCCGACTGGCAACGACAGGTGAGTCAAGGCAATCAAACTCTGGCAGTGAATAATTATGCGGCCTGTTTCGGTGGCGAAAACGTTCCGATTGATCTGAAAAATAATGGCGTAATGTTTCTGAACAGCAGCATCGGCTTTCGACAAATCCGCGATGGTGCATCGAATACGATCATGGTTGGCGAAAAGTGTGTGATGGAAGATGCGAATGAGCTGGGATGGATGTCCGGCACAAAATCGACGCTGCGGAATACGGGCGTTGCCGTCAACAAAGGCTGGGACGTTGGCGGCGATGCACCGGGTGCAGCTCGATTTCGAAAACCACTACCGCCGCCATCGGACACGGATACCAGCGGATATTCCAGCTATCACACTGGAGGTTCGCAGGTTGTGCTGGCCGATGGATCTGTGCGATTTCTGAGCGAGAATATCAGCCTGCCGATCTACGCCAATCTTGGCAATCGAGCTGACATGGAATTCACTGGAGAATTCTGATGAAGTACCTGCCGCCACGCTCAATGCGTCGCCTTCGCGGCTTCACATTGCTGGAATTACTGATTGTCATCGCGATCATCGCGATTCTCATCGCACTTTTGCTGCCCGCAGTTCAAAGCGCAAGAGAAAACGCGAGGCGGGTACAATGTCAAAATAATCTCGCTCAGATGGGGATTGCTCTGCAGCACTACAATCAAACGTTTGGTGTTCTGCCACCGGGATGTGTGAACGAGACCGGTCCGATCCTTGCGGACAGCAAAGGTTATCGAATCGGCTGGATGGCTCAAATTCTGCCATACATTGGCCAGAACGGGCTTTGGTACAAACTGAACTTCAATGAACCCGAACGTTCGTTCATGTCGCCGGAAGAAAACACGGCTCTGGATGAAGCACTCGTGCTTTGGAACCAGCTTGAGTCTGGCGAAAAGACAAAGGAAGAGGTTCAAGAGGCCAGGCAACAAGGATTCGACGGTAGCATGGGCATGCCGTCCATTCAGAATTTCGACGTCACGCAAGGAAAACCTGCACCGCCGGATCTCGCTACGAAGCTTTCCGGTTCCGAATTCAGCATTGCTTTCATGGCATGTCCATCCTATCCACAAATCCGTGGATCATCGTCGAACTACGCCGGAGTTCACAACAGTTTTGAAAAGCCTATTGACGTTGATGGCGATGGTTTGTTGTATCTGAACAGTTCAGAATCACTCGAATCCGTTCCCGATGGCACGTCGAATACTTTGCTCGCCGGAGAACATGTCAATAATCCTGCTGGCATCGCGTGGGTCTACGGCGATCGCAGCACGCTTCGAAATATCGCAGACATCGGCGGCTATGCTCGCATCATGAATTACGATCCCGTCACCGGCGAAATGGCAGACACTCGCAATATGACGGAGGACGAACGTCAGCAATACAAAACTCGTCAGAACATACGTGTCGGCGGCTTTGGAAGCGCGCACAACTACCACGTGAATTTCCTTCTCGCGGATGGCAGCGTGCGAGGGGTTCGCAAAGATATTTCGCTGGACGTGCTGCAGAAACTGGCGTCTCGCAAAGACGGTCAGCTGGTTTCTGCGAATGAATTCTGAATGGCATTTTATGAAGCAGTTCCCTTCGAAATGCTTCGCCGTATTGTGTTGTTTGCTGATACCGAACGTGTTCAGTTCTCGATGCTTGTCTGCTGGCGAACAATTCGACTGGCCTGGCATCCGTGGAACCGACTGGAACGGAATTTCGCATGAATCCGGAATCATGGATTCATGGCCCGAAGAAGGCCCGCCGGTGTTATGGACTCGCCAGCTCGGCCAGGGCTATTCTGCCTACATTGCCTGGGGCAATCGCGTCGCAACTCAGTATCAAAGTCTGAGCGGCCAATATGTTATCTGCATGGATGCCAATACGTCGTTGATATCAATTTTGGCAGCTCATCGCCACGGCATTTGCCTTCGCTGCGTTTTATTGGTCATCCGTCGCGTTTCTATATCTTCGTGTACGATGAAAACGGAGTTTTCAGCAACGAAGGATGGGACTCCAGTCCCGTCCTGACACGACTGAGCCGGGATATGGTGGAATCCAGACGGGTCGGGAGACGCCCGTCCGACGGCAGAGCCTCGGTTTTTCGGCTGTAAAAGAACAATAGACGTGGAACGACTGACTACTGCGGCCGAATTCTGTAAACTGGAACAGATCGGCAATGCATGAAAATTTAGCCTTGTGCGTGCTGTTTTTTTAAGATCCAGTCCCAGGTTGGTCGCGAATTATGAACCAGAATTCTTTTCATACCGCGCATGCAAGTTTTCTTCGACGCCGATGGTTCCTGAAAGATTGCGGTCTCGGACTGGGCTCAATCGCGGCCGGTTCC
>JAYVNW010000184.1:0-4162 GCA_043758225.1 Candidatus Kuenenia sp.
CCAGCATCAAGTCGTTCCTTCAGTTTCGCATGAGCAATGTCGCGAGCGACCACGATTGGGCCAGTCAGCAACAAACGAGTGGTCACTGGGTACTGATTCAGATCCGCCAGAATTTGCACCATCGGGCGATTCAGGTTGATATGCACCGCACCCTCGTCTTTGCGATGACGCAGTCCTTCGGGAATGTACTTCAATGGCTCAGTTTCGAGTTGCTCCAGAAACACACCATCCTTTGTGATCTTGCCTTTCGCCTGGCGATCCGCACTGCACGACACACCGATGCCGATTGGTAATGAAGCACCGTGGCGCGGCAATCGAATGACTCGTACGTCCAGGGCAAAATATTTTCCGCCAAACTGGGCGCCGATGCCGCAGGTTCGAGCGGCCTGCAACATCTTCTCTTCCATTTCCAGATCTCGAAACGCACGGCCCAGCGCGTCGCCGGTCGTTGGGAGATGGTCCAGATATTTCGTTGACGCGAGTTTGACGGTTTTCATCGTCGCTTCGGCTGATGTGCCGCCGATCACAAAGACCAGGTGATACGGAGGACACGCAGCTGTCCCCAGTGTCAGCATTTTTTCTGTCAGGTATTCGACCAGTGATTTCGGATTCAGAACAGCGCGAGTTTCCTGATAGAAGAATGACTTGTTCGCCGAACCGCCGCCTTTCGCGATGAACAGGAATTTGTAGTCGCTGCCGTCGCAGGACATGAGTTCCAACTGAGCCGGCAGATTCGTATTCGTATTCTTCTCATCCCACATCGTCAGCGCCGCGTTTTGGGAGTAGCGAAGATTGTTCTCGGTGTAGGCATCGTAAACTCCGTGCGACAGAGCTTTTTCATCACCGCTAGACCAAACTGCATGGCCTTTCTTGCCCTGGACGATGGCCGTACCAGTGTCCTGGCAAAACGGCAGTACACCCGCGCTGGACACGTCAGCGTTTTTCAACATTGTCAGCGCGACCATGCGGTCGTTGTCAGACGCTTCCGGATCGTCCAGAATCGCAGCGACCTGTTTCAGATGTGCTGGACGCAGAAAGAAATTGATGTCGTGAAATGCCTGTGAGCAGAGCAGTGTCAAAGCTATGGGATCGACGCACAGCACGTCTTGTCCCTCAAATTGACGAACTGTCACGTGCTCTTTTGTGAGCAGCCGGTACTGTGTCTCGTCGGTTCCCAGATCGAACAACGGTTCATAATCAAAAGGAGCGGTTGGCACGGAAGAGTTCACTGTTCGTAAAGAGTAAAAGTCAGGCTTTGGCGACGCGGGATTCCTCGCCCCAAAAGAGCCGCGAATATCGATCATCATGTCACCATGACAGTCGCTTCTGAAGCAATGTATCGAGTGCCAAATCACTTGTCACCAGAGTGTCGCGAAGCGACGACTTCGCGTGCAGACTCCGATTTCGTCATGACTGTCGATAACTCACGGAGCTCCCGCGATGAAAACGTAAAAGGGAAAGTTTCAGGGAAATGAATTTTTCTCAGGCTCAACCGGGCGATGCCAGACTTGGAAGATCTTCCAACGACGTTGGGCCAACCATGAAACTCCACCGTCTGGCGATGATAGCGACGGTACATTTGTTTCTGCTGATCGCCTAAAATCCGAATTTCATCGTACTCGCCGGACGGGGAAATGTCTGCCATATCCGGCGTTGGTAAGAAACCAATCTTCCTCTTCAGTCACACGAAAACATGAATACGATCAACGAGCATACGATTGAGATTCGAGTCCGCTACAGTGAAACGGACGCGATGGGGTTGCTCCATCATTCAAACTATTTGACGTATTTTGAAATCGGACGCACAGAGCTGTTCCGGGCTCAAGGCGGAAGCTATCGGCGCATGGAAGAACTTGGACTGTATTTCGTAGTCGCCAGGATCGACGTTCGGTTTCGACGCCCGGCACGGTACGACGACCTGCTGACGCTCAAAACTGAGATTTCCCGTGTCACTCCTGCGAAGCTTGAACATCACTATAGCCTGATGCGTGAAACCGAGGTTCTGGCCGCAGCAAACTCGGTAATTGCTTGTGTCAACAGTGCCGGAGAGGTTCAACGAATTCCCCAGGATCTAGTGAAAATGACAGCTTTGCCAGATCAAATGTGAAAAATTGGGCTGGTTGTTTGACAAATTCCGGTCAGGCAAGATAGGTTGTTGCCGTATCAAGAGAGGTTGCCGCAACCCGGACGCGTGTCTGAGGGCCAATTGCGGGGCCGCTGCACACAAGAATGTGCAGCATTTGGTTAATTTACGAGGGATAGAGTAATGCGACATCTGAGTATTTTGTTCGCGTTGGCAGCAATGATGCTGACCAACACCGCTGAAGCTAGCCGTCACAACTGCTGCAAGCCAACACGCTGCCACCATACACACTGCCGTCCAGTGCGTGTAAAGCATGTTTCTTGCAACACATGCAGTGCACCAGCTCCTAGCTGTGGCTCATGCAGCACTTGCAGCGCTCCAGCATCAGGCTGCATGTCTTGTGGCAGCAGCACTGGCTGTGGCAGCAGCACTGGCTGTGGCGCAGCGGGTTGTGGCGTAGCTGCTCCAACAATGACAGCACCAGCTCCAGCAGCACCAGCTCCAGCAGTAGAAAACGCTCCAGCAGTAGAAAACGCTCCAGCACCTCCAGCTGAAGCTGCTCCAGCTGCACCAGCACCTGCTCCGGCTCCAGCTGCTTAATTGCAGAATTTGGAACGATGGTATTCTGCATCGGAATTGTCAATTTCGGTTGACTCCGCTGGAGTACCAGAACTCACGACAGCGGCAGTAATGCCGCTGTCTTCGTTTGGTTCAGGCAAAAATGGAAACGTGTTCAGCACTGACCAATGGAAACTTTAGCCAGTGAAGTTATCCTAACCACGCCTCAAAGAAGATTCTTCTGACGTCTGAACCAGGATGGTTATACTTCGTGCGATCCGGAATGGGCTCAGAAAAGTCTTCCGATTTCAGGTTCACGATGTGTAAACCAAGTCAAATTCGTCACCCGGTTTGCGGCCACCTGCTCCCGCGATCTCGGGGGAATACGGTCATGCGAACCATTGCCGTTGAAGGCTTCATTTCTGAACGCGTACAGCACAATCAATGAGTTCATTTTCATTTCACCTTGACGCGATCGACCCGGGAACCGCCGCGCGAGCTGGGAGATGGCAAACGCCTCACGGTGTTGTGAATACCCCGGTATTTATGCCAGTCGGCACATTGGGGACAGTCAAAGGTCTGCTGCCCGCTCAGCTCCGTGAAGCCGGCGCGCAGATGGTGTTGTCGAACACGTATCATCTGGCGTTGCGGCCGGGTTCCGAAGTCGTCGCTGAGTTGGGTGGGCTGCATCGATTTATGGACTGGGATGGCCCGATCCTCACCGACAGTGGCGGCTTCCAGGTCTTTAGCCTCGCGAAAATGCGGAAGATCGATGACGACAAGGTCGTGTTTCGATCCCACATTGACGGCAATCTTCTGGAACTCAGCCCGGAACGCGCCGTTCTGATTCAGGAACAACTTGGCGCTGACTGCATTATGTGTCTCGATGAATGCCCTCCATCCGGCGAGTCGATCGAAAAAATTCACAAAGCCGTGGATCGAACAACGGCTTGGGCAAAACGATGCCGCGACGCTCAACGGCGAACCGATCAGGCGCTGTTTGGAATCGTTCAGGGCGGAGTTCATCCTGCAATGCGACAACGGTCTGCGGAAGGTCTTTTGCCGATTGATTTTCCAGGCTATGCCGTTGGCGGCTTGAGCGTTGGGGAACCGCCGCCGGTGATGTATCAGATTCTGGACAGCACCGTCCCGATGCTGCCGGAACATAAGCCGCGTTATCTGATGGGAGTCGGTCGTCCGGAAGACATCATCGAAGCTGTGTGTCGCGGGATTGACATGTTTGACTGCGTCATGCCGACTCGAAATGGTCGCAATGCCATGGCTTTTACAAGTCAGGGGCCCGTTCGAATTCGCAACCAGGTCCATGCTCGAGACGAACGATCACTTGATCCGGAATGCGACTGCACGGCCTGTACCAGGTTTTCGCGAGCCTACCTGCGTCACCTGTTTATCGCTAAAGAGATGCTGGGACCGATCCTGCTGTCGTTGCATAATATCGCTTTTTACCAACGTCTGGTGCGTCAGTTGCGGGAAGCTATCGTGCTGGGTCGCTCGGCTGAA
>JAYVNW010000185.1:0-2737 GCA_043758225.1 Candidatus Kuenenia sp.
ACGTTGGACGCCTTGAACTCGCGACCGTCGTACAGCCGGACTGTGACGTCGCCATCTCCGTCCACGACGTGATTGTTGGTGAGGATGATACCTGACTGATCAATCACCACGCCAGAACCCATGCCACGACCATGTGGCTGCGATTGCAGAGACGGGTCTTCAAAACTGAAGCCACGATCTTTAAAGAGATCTTCGAATGGCGTTCCTTCAAATGGATTTCCCTGTCTACCGGGACCTCGCGGCTTTGGTTCCGAAGAACTCTGTTCGACTGCGACGGCCTTTGGTCTGTTCTCGATCGTTACAACAGCCGGAAGGACTCTCTCCGACGCAAACCGAAACGCTGTCGACAAATCCTTCGCAGATGAAACAGCCCGTTGCGCTTCAGCAGTCGAGATCTCCGGAGCGACAACCGGAGTCTTTAGTACAGCAGTGGATTCTTTGTGTTGAGTTGCGTGCGAAATGCCTGCCGCGACCCCCAGCACTGTCAGCCCGATGGCGACAATGCCGATGGACTCTTTCAGACACGATGATGAACATTTCATGGCTAATTCCTTTTCATCCGATTCAATGATGTGATGTTTCGTTGATTGAACACTTGATCGGCGAGACCTGAATGCTGCAAAGCCGGCTTCCTTGTCTGCAGCACCAGGATCTCGCGATGTTTGTCTTGATGCATTGCACGCAGCATGCCAAACCGTGCGGATCAATCTCAAGCTGCGGAATTGAATGCTTTTCTTCGCAGGAAATGCCTCGATCCGATATCGCCATTCGGTTGCTGAGCTGCGGCAACGATTCTCGCCGGGCAGGTCATCCGAGGCGAAATTCCCCAACGGGACAAATTGCCTCAGTCGCAGTGATTGCATCTTGTCGATGCAAGGTTCAATCAGTGTGAGGCGAATCTGCCATTGAGAGACTTTACTTTCCGCGTCCGATCCCGGGAGAGATGATCGGTCCGATTCCTCGAACTTCCGAACACAAAACGGCGTCTGTGCCGCTCGATGCTGGCATGATGAGTCAAAATGTCGGCGGTTCCGGTACTTCATCATCACACGAGATGTCAGTCAGGGCGGCGTCCAGTGTTCCCGCCTGATCGGTGGCGACTTCATCCAGTTGAATCTCTTCTGCCCAGCCCGAAATTGTGTCGATGCGAAAATTTCAGCCCGCGAGATCGGGGATGACAATTTCCTGCGAACTTCACTGGATTAATAGCTGCCGCAATGACTACTCGTCATCCTCGTCTTCATTTTTCAAATCAACCTCTGGCTCTGGCGGATCTTCCAGCAACGGCAGGCCGAAGTGCGTCTCAACGCACTCCGCAATCTGACACAACCGTCCCAGCACTCGAGCCTGCAACGGCGGTAAAGCATTGCCGATCGCATCAGCAGCTTCATACAAAGCCACTGGGTTTTCGCCATCCGGAATTTCCTTCAGCAAATAGTCGGCCACAGAAATATCCGCGCGAGCGTGATCGAACGGGTACGGCAATCCCGCAAGCGAACTGCGAAGATCCGTGATATGCTCGAATAGCGTCTGCATCGACTGACGAATGTGGTTAATTAACTTTTCATTTTCGTTGTTGTCGGACAAAATCGACAGCAGTTTTCCCATCGTGATCTGCGAATCGCGAATCATCAGAAGTTGCCCCAGCCGCTCGTTCACATGTTGAAACATCTCCAGCAACTGATCAAGCTCCGCGACTGAAAAACCGTCCTTCGCCAGTGAGGCTGACAGTGTCTTTGTACGAGCCAGGCTCAAGCTGACATAAAGCCGATCCGCAACCGCCTGTTCAAACGGAGCCAACTTCGCCTCGACTCGGCCCTGCTTCATTTCTTCCGCTTCTTTGGCATCACGCACTTCGCTTTGACTCGTCAGCGACATCGAAAAGTCTTTTGAGCGAACTCGAACGCCGGCATGCATTAATGCTTCCGCGAGGCCAATTTCAACAAGTCGCGTACCTGCTTCGTCGTAGATCTTCCATGCTTTGCAGTAGCCTTCTTCCAGGTTCAACACCTTCGCTCGATGACGTTTCAGATTTTGCACAGTCGAAGCAACATCTGGAGCTGCCTCCCACGCCGCAGTAGGGGTCGGCAACGGGCGATACCAAGACATGTGATCCTGAAAAAATCGTCGCACGGATTTCCATGCAGCCTGCTGAATCTTCAGCCGCTCCATCAGTTGATCCACCGGATGAATGTCCGACTTCTTGAGCTCGTCGCCAAAAACCTCTTTGTAAAAATCCCACGTCACTGCGCGAGACAGAAAATCAAATCGCTTAAACAAATGGGCGGCAGGCAGACGCAACTGAAAGATGCCCTCCGTGTTTTCCATCGCAGCGCTCGTCATGCGTTCAGCACCGGCTGGATGCGTGTCGAACAGTCCGGTCTTCGACTCCAGAATCATCTCATCGATTTTCGCATGAACTTTCTCTGGCAGCTGATCGGCGTTCAGCAAAATCATTTTGGGAAGATTGTCACCCAATCGACCTTCCCTGTAGAAACTCCCTAGATCGCTGATGGCTCCGCGATGGGCGATGTTCAGCACCGATAGTTGCCGCGCGGTCGTGGCAAACGTGCGACTGCCGGCAAGACGCGCTTCATGGCGGTCGGCATCGAATTCCATCTGACGCAACAGATAGCTACTCACGAGGTGTCCGAGCAGCATCAGCAGCCACAAAACCTTGCGAGTCAGCCAGACGCACAGCCGCGTGAGGTGAAGAACCCAGCCGATGCGAATATCA
>JAYVNW010000186.1:0-5511 GCA_043758225.1 Candidatus Kuenenia sp.
GCGGCATACTCGGGCGACAGGTGAACGTTTCGATCATGTTGTTGTGACCGGCGACCACACCCACGATGAATTGCCCGAGAGCTATGCTGTTGTCCGAAACATTCTGACGCCATGGCTGTCTTGTCTGTGGCAGGTGCCAGGCAATCACGACGATCGAACTGTGTTGCGATCAGTATTTGGTGATCTTGTTCCCGGCGTGGGACAGGATCGAATCACGTTTTCGTTTGGCGTCGGGAAGTGGTTGTGTCTGGGTCTCGATACACACGTTCCCGGTTCTGTACCGGGGCGCATTGAAGCGGACCAGATCGATTGGATTCGACAACAAATCGCATTGTTTGGTCCTGATCGAGTCGCGTTGTTTATGCATCATCCGCCCGTTGATGTTGGAAGTCTATGGATGGATCCAATCGGTTTGTTCGGCAAAGAATTGCTGCACGATCTGTTCAAGGCAGAAAGCCGCATTCAGCTGGTCTGTTGTGGCCATGTGCACCATGAATTTGCGGCGCAGATTGGTGGTGCAAGGATCTTCACGACGCCTGCAACTGGAATTCAGTTTAGTCCGACAGGCAGTGTGCCAACCTTTGTGGCTGAGCCACCTGGTTACAGAATCATTGAATTGACGGATGACGGATTTTCGACCACCGTGTGTCGTCTTTCCCAAGTGAACTTTTCACCTGTAAGTTGATTCTAAGGAAAATCGAATGCTGATCTTTGACGCTCATTTGGATCTTGCCCTGAACGGCGTGGACTGGAATCGTGACCTTCGATGCGACGTGTCGGAACTGCGTGCTCAGGAACGAGCGCTCGGAATGACAGAAGCCGGTCGGTGCGGCAGCACGCTGAGTTTTCCTGAACTACGCGTCGGTGAAATTCGGGTCTGTCTTTCGACACTGCTGGCTCGCCAGGAACGTGAAATCAATCACAGTTTCGGCTGGACGTCGCCGGCCACATGCTACGCGATGGCACACGCTCATCTGGCGTGGCATCGCGCCATGGAACGTGCCGGGTATCTGCGTGCGATTCGCACGAAGGATGATCTGAAGGCTCATTTTCAGGATTGTGAAAAACGTCCCGAGACGACGCCACTTGGTTTTATTCAGACGATGGAAGGCGCGGACCCGTTGTTGGTGCCCGACACGGTTGATGAATTCTATGAACACGGCTTGCGAGCCATCGGGTTGACTCACTACGGCGCAAACAGATACGGCGGCGGGACCTTATCGGAAGTCGGGTTGGCGATCGATGCAATTCCTTTGCTCAAAAGAATCAGTGAACTTGGAATGACCGTGGATGTGACTCATCTGTCGGATGTTGCGTTCTGGCAACTGCTGGATCGTTTCGATGGTCGCATTCACGCGAGTCACCAGAATTCAAAACGCCTGGCCCCGTGGCAGCGGCAGTTTTCGGATGAACAATACAGAGCCGTGATTGAACGCAACGGCGTGATCGGCATTGCTTTCGATGTCATTATGCTGCAGCCCGGTTACGTTCGACGCCAAAGCGAAGTCACGGTAACAATCGAACGTGCGGTGGAGAACATTGACATTGTTTGCCAGCTCGCAGGCAACTCAAACCATGTCGGTATCGGCAGCGATCTTGATGGTGGTTATGGTGTTGAACAAACGCCAGGCGACATGGACCGCATTTCGGATCTGCAGGTAATTCCCGATATGCTGCATAAACGCGGTTATGTGGAGTCAGATATTGAAGGCATTATGCATGGAAACTGGTACCGTTTCTTTTCTGAAGTATTGCCGGATTAAGCGACCAGCGACAACATGAAATCAACTCCATACAGTACTTATCCAACACACGAAGTTGATCGAACCATGAAGCTCTATAAAGTCCATCAGCAACTCGTCTCCAGGTCGCTCAGCAATATTGCAGCAGTGGTGCATCAACGATTGTCCTCGTTGAATCTATCTGTGCCAAAAGGCGATGTTGCTGTTACAGTCGGCAGTCGCGGCATCTGCAATCTACCTGAAATTATCAAAGCCTGTGGCAGTTGGCTGCGAGACCACGGCGCGTCTCCGTTTATTGTGCCGGCGATGGGATCACACAACGGAGCCACCGCTGAAGGCCAGCGGCAGATGGTCGAATCGCTTGGCGTCACTGAAGCTGCAATGGATATGCCCATCCGCAGCAGCATGGAAGTCGTACAGGTGGGCGAGGTTTGCACTGGTGCTGTTTACATGGACCGCCATTGTTCGGAAGCAGCCGGTGTGCTGGTCGTCAATCGCGTCAAGTTGCATACCTGTTTCGCTGGGCCGATTCAAAGTGGTCTGACGAAAATGATGGTCGTTGGAATGGGAAAAATTCGCTCGGCGCAAACGTTTCATTCTGCTGGACCGGTCGCGATGAAAGACATGCTTCTGGAAATGGGACAATGTGTCCTCAATTCCGGGCGCATCCTGGCGGGGCTTGCGATCCTGGAAGACGGCTTCGATGAAACGGCAGAACTGCACGCAATCCACCCGGCTGACATACTGCGACGCGAGATTGAGCTACTGGAACATCATCGTTCGTATTTCCCTCGCCTGCCGGTCGATGACCTGAACGTGTTAATCGTCGATTCCATTGGCAAGACATTCAGTGGCACAGGCATGGATACCAACGTCATTGGGCGGCGCGGCATCGCGGGTTTTGAAGACCTGATGAGTCCTCGCATCCGAACCATCGGCGCGCTGTCGCTGACAACGGGATCGCAGGGGAATGCCATCGGTGTTGGCCTTGCGGACTTTATCACGCAACGCCTGCGTTCGGAAATCAACGAACACAAAACATTCATCAATACGCTCACCACGGGCGATATGGACAGGGCTAAAATTCCGGCGACCCTTGCGGACGACGAAACACTGATTCGCACAGTCGCGGATCGTTATGGCAGCCACCGCTGGATGTTCATTCCCAACACATTGCACCTGAAAAAACTCTTCGTATCTGAAGATCTGGCCTCAGAAATCGCCGCAAACCCAGTTTGCCATATTTCCAGGGAACCGACGAGTCTGACGTTTCAAAACGGGCAACATCAGTTGCCGTTTACAAGATCGTAGCGGAATGGATTGACGAGAACTGCGAACAGCCCCATCCTACGTCGCCAAGTCAGCGTTTTTCGGAGCATAACAATATGGCCGTTCGAGGCATTCGTGGAGCAACTACTGTCGAATCTGATGACGCAGCGCTCATTCGCGCGGCGGCTCGGGAACTGATGGAAGAAATCCTGCGTCGCAATCAAATCACTGATTTCGATGAGGTGATTTCGGCAGTTTTCACGACGACAGAGGATTTGGTTTCTGCATTCCCTGCTGAAGCTGCCAGAGCCATCGGGATGAATCAGGTTCCGCTGCTGTGTGCCCGCGAGATTCCCGTCACTGGTTCGATGCCTCTCTGCATCCGAGTGTTGTTGCACGTCAATTCTGATCGCAAACCAAAAGAAATCGAGCATGTCTACCTGCGCGAGGCCCAAAAACTGCGGCCCGATCTGAAGAGCGCACAATAGTACGCCTCGGAGCGACTTGATTTGAACCAAGGGCACCTTGCGTCAATTGCGCAGCAGCTTCTCTGGCCGCCACATCATCCTGCGGAGCTATCCAATCGCCATTACTGCCGCACAAGCGTAGTTCGGCTGATATTGCGATTTCCGCAGCGTGAAAATAGCCACGACCCGGCGACGGTCGCTACGGATTCGTGCCGGTCGTCTCAAAGCAGGTTGCTCGCCAACTCCGCCAGTTCGCTGCGTTCGCCTTTTTCAAGCGTCACGTGGGCGAACAATGGCTGGCCGACCATACGGTCAATGAGATAACTCAGACCGTTCGACAGAGAATCCAGATACGGATGATCGATCTGCTGAATGTCGCCTGTGAAGACGATCTTTGTACCCTCACCAGCGCGCGTGATGATGGTTTTGATTTCGTGGGGATTCAGGTTCTGTGCTTCGTCCACGATAAAGAAGACTCGCTGCAAACTGCGACCGCGAATGTAGGCCAGAGGCGTCACTTCCAGATGATTTTCTGCGAGAAGGTCCTGCACCTTCGGGCCGCCGCTGAGTTCCGACGTCAGCGGCCGCATCACAGCCATGTTGTCGTACAGAGGTTGCATATAAGGATCAAGCTTGGCCTGAATGTCGCCAGGCAGAAATCCCAGATCGCGATTGCTGAGCGGCACCGCTGGCCGCGCGAGGAGAATCTGGCGATAGCGTTTTTTGCATTCCAGTGCAGCGGCCAAAGCCAGCAACGTCTTTCCGGAACCAGCTTTTCCCGTCAATGTGACAAGCTTGATCTCGTCATTCATCAAAGCCCGCAGAGCGAATGATTGTTCGGCATTGCGAGGTGTGACCCAGGATGCGGCAACGCGATCGATTCGGACGAACGACTTCAAATGGGGATTGAATGTCGCAATGACAGACTTTGATCCGTTTCGCAGCACGAAGTTCTCATTCGCAATTGGCTGTTTGACACATTCCAATTGGTCGGCTGCAACGATACCTTCGCCGTGAAAGAACTGTTCAAGCACACTAGATGAAAGTCCTTCGAGCAATCGTTTTCCGGAATAGAGCTTGTCCATGCTCTCGACTTTGTCCGTGCTGTAATCCTGGGCGCGGATGCCGAGTGATTTTGCTTTCATTCGGAGATTCGTATCTTTCGTCACCAGCACAACAACACGCGGCTCTTCATCGTGTTGCAGCGTCAATGCGATATCGAGGATGCGATGATCAGGGCAGTCTTCGAGGAATGCTTCATTCATCCGCTGCTGATGATTGGCTTTCATCGCAATCCGGATTTTTCCGAGACCCTCGCCGATGGCAATACCGTCCGGAGAAAGCACGTCGCCCGTGAGTTCATCCAGGCGGCGAAGAAACGACCGAGCCTGAAAGTTGATGTCTTCATTGCCTTTCTTAAAACGATCCAGTTCTTCGAGAACCGTGATCGGAACTGCAATGTCGTTGTCTTCAAAGTTCTGCAGACAACCGGCGTCGTGCAGAATAACGTTCGTATCAAGTACAAACAATTTGGTGGCTGGGTGAGAGACCTGTTCGATCATATACTCTTCCCTGTGTGATGTTGGACATTCTTGTCCGTCGCCGGTCGCGGATGTTTCGGAATCAGGTAGCTACCCTCAACAGAGCGTTGGATTCCCACAGTCCAATGATGGCAACTGCCGGAGCTTCGTGAACATCGCAATCGGCCAACGTTGCTAAGCTATGTGAAATACGTTTTTTCCGCAACCTGCGTTGAGCATTCGTTAAGAAACAGGAGTGAATTGTGAAGATTCCGGAAACTGCTTTGATAGCAGGCTGCGGCTACGTAGGACACCGAGTTGCTCGTGTTTGGAAAGAACGCGGACTGCGTGTCCACGCTATCACACGGAGTGTCGGAAAGGCCAACGAGCTAAGCAACGAAGGAATTGAACCCATTGTTTTTGACCTGGCGGAGACATCAGTTCCAGCACTGCCGGACGTGGATGTTGTTCTCTGGAGTGTTGGGTTTGAAAGATCTTCCGGAGCGTCGCGTC
>JAYVNW010000187.1:0-9652 GCA_043758225.1 Candidatus Kuenenia sp.
CTTCAGCGCGAATGCACAGCCAGGGTTTCCTTACCAGAGCCGATCAGCGATTCAAGGCATCCCTTCCAGGTTGGGTGCGAATCAGAACGATTGTTACTCTCTCACAGTGTTGGTTCGGACAAACTCGCGGAGACATTGAGTAAGTTCACTGCGATGCGGAGAATCGTCACGCGCGGCTTTGCGAAAAGATCGATTGCACTCAAGATGCAGAAATGAGTAATTCCCCTGACTACGGAGAACGCGAGCCTGGCTGTTCGTCGTGGCCCCCAGTTCCGACGTGTCGAAGGGATAGACAAGCACGCTTTTGTCAGGGAATTCGCGTCCAAAGACCAGCGCCGATTGTAGAAACCAACGTGGTGGTGAGACTGTTCCGTTGCTGACGATCAGAGACGCTTTTCTTCCCGCGGCGGTTTCACGTTTGCGTTCGTCGAACCCGTGAATCTGCACGACCAGCATTTCCGGAAAGGATTCTCCAACCGCTTGAGTCAGCGCCTGAAAATATGTGCCTTCGGAATGTGCGAAATCAATCTGCTCGCGTCCGATCGAGTTCCAGGCGGCACAGGCGAATCCGCCTTCCGCGAAAAGCCGAGCCACGATCTCGGCGGTGTGCTGATCAAAGCCCGAATGAGGTGCCTGCAGGACAATGGGGAGCGTTGGCGATTCGCGAAACACATACACTCCGCGACCACGCCGTGCGTCGGGCAGTTCCTGCAGCAACCAGAGTTCTTCATTGCCAAGGGGAATCTTTACGAGTTCCATCTTCCATTCGGCCCAGAGCGATTGCAGTGGCTCCAGGTCTGATTTTCGCGACAGAGTCTGCGCGAACAGCGGAGTAGCCGCACTCAGTTCGGCGGCGCTGAGGTCGCTTAGCTTCGCATCCTCGCCAGCAGCCTCGATCGACTGCTGCAGTTGTTTAAACAGGTCGTCCGGCGATAGTCGGTTTTCGCTCTGCAAAAGCACGTTCGTTCGCGGATCAAAAAACGGCGATGTTGCTGTTCCGCCGCCTACGGTCGTCCGATCGTCAGCAGTCAAGGCGAACTGAATCGAAAACACCGCAACGGTCAGCAGCAGCGCAAAAACGACTGCTGGTATCAGTCGACGCAGGGAATTGTCAAATCGGAAAGTCATCATAGTTGCCCGCCGTGTACGGCTTCGATCGTGATGTCGCGCACGTCGAAAATGCCGGACGTCGTGCGTGAGAAAATGAAATAGACGTCTTCAGACCTGTCGTCCTGATCTTCTAAGGAATTGCGTTCGATGCGAATGCGGTAATCGCCCTCCGGCAAATCCAGACCAAAGGGAATCAGACACGCACGACCGCCATCGAACACAATGTCGCGCTGAGCGGGCAGCATCAATGCCGGTGCCGCGTCGGACGGAGCGAGCGAGAAGACGCGGTCGCGCAAAGTGAAATCATGGGCGGGTTCGTTTGAATTTGCAGCGATCATCGGCCGGATAGAAACGCGCAGATCCAGGCGCTCCATGGCAGACTGAGATCGAAAGACAGACAAGCTCGCCCGCTCTTCGTCGGCCGACTGCTTGTGATAGACAAATTCAAACGCAGGCCGATCGAATTCGACAGCGAGTCGTTTTAGCCACGGCTGCCCGTCGCCCGGTTCGATCCTGCACATCCACAACTGTACGGGAACTTTGCAATCCAGTTGAATCTGCTGCTCGGCATTATCCACCATGCACGGTAAAAGCGAGATTTCGCCGCTGCTCGATTGCGGAATAATTTCCTGATGCAACTTGCCGCCAATAAGGACGCGAATGGGTGAAGGCGTCACCTCGCCAAAACGATACACAAGCGTCGGCGACACCGTACGTTTCCCTGGATCAGCAAGCAGCCGCGTTTGGTGCATAGCATTGCTGTTTAACTCGTAAAACAGCGCCGGAGCGATGTCTTCCGCCATGGACTGTTGCCGGTCGCGCGGCGTCAGAACGTAACGTCCCTGCCAGTCACCGTTTGGAGGAAAATCCTCCCACATGTAGCGTCCGGCGGCGAGATCCTCATTATCTTCGGGCGGCCTTGCCTGTGTGACGAGCAGCGGAGCAAGGCCAAACTGGAGCAACTCTTCATGGCCGATCGCTCTCATTGCAAACCAACTTCGATTGTCGGTATCGCCCCGCGTGAAGCTCGAATAATCTTCCGGCACCGCCGTTACCTTTGCGACGTCCAGGGGACGAGTCGCGGCAGAGAGGCACAACGGAGTCCGCTTCGTCACAATTTCCAGCTGCGCGACGTTGTGCGGCACGTCAAAGTAGAAGTCGATTGGCTCACTCACACGCGTGGTCAGCACGTCTTCGGAAAGGCGATCATAGACCGACCACGCGAGATCGCCGCTCAGGATGCCACTCCGCACGATGTTGTCATTTTCATCGAGATACCGCCATTCGATGGTCGCAGCGACTTGTGGCGGAATGGCGCCAGTGGGATCCGCAAAGAGGCTGTTCAGATCGGCCTTTTGGCGACCGTCCGAATCGGTCCACATCGCGCGAGGCCGTCGAGTCTCACCTGCCGCCGAGCGGACTGAGAGACGAACGACGGTCGGAGAGTCTTCAAGATGCGACACTGAAAAGTTCACTGGCTGCTCGATCGTCGTCGCGTAAGTCCGCAAGTAAGCTGGCGGAGGTGTGATGTCCGAGGAATGATCCGCCGTCGTCAGCGCAGCGGGCTGCCAGTCGGCAGAGACGATCAGCGGCGTGGCGGATCGCAGGTCATACATCCCGACTGCGGTTTCGAACTCGCACGTCCAGCGATTTGAGCCCTGCGATATCGCTGTAAGCGCGCTTTCAATTTGCGTAGCCGGATTCGTGAAAATTCGGTTTTGGGCGAATGCGCCATTTTCGGAATTCTCACGAGTCTCGCTACGAACTGATCCGAAATGAATCGTCGTGACGCGGCGTTCATGAGCGCGATGTCCGTACCAGTGCAGCTCCACGGTCTGCGGCGGGACCGGTTTTTCCGCCGTGGAAAATGCCTGAAACTCCAGCCGCACGCGTCCGGGCTCGGCTGGCACCGGCAGCATCGCGTGGAATTGATCGTAGACCAGAAATCCCGTCGGCGCCGGAATGTCCCGCACCTGGAAGGGTTCGACGTCCTGCAGGAGAAGCAACGCGCGCTGCGTGTAGCTGTGGCCTTCGAAACCTGCCGGGGCCAATGGAGACCACACGGACCGCAGCAGATTTCTGCGTTCCGAGGGCACAAGTAAATCGTGCGGGTAAGCGCACCCGTCAGCCAGCAGTGCCCGGCGAGCCTCGCTGAGTTTCTGCCACGTCTTGTCGAGTTGCGAATCCGGGTGATCAAGGAGACAATAAACCCGCGCGATCACTTCTTCGACATCAGGATCCGCCGACTCCAGCCGCAACCGCAGCCAGCGCGGCTTTGATGCGGCATGCATACCGTTGAAGACCGTTTCTCGCGTCGCCGCGAGGAAACTCGGAAGACCATCGTAAAAGCGGGCGGCGAAGTCGTCGCCCGAGTCCGGATCACGATAGCGATCCAGTTTGGTCCGAAAGTGGTAATCGCCGGAATCCAGCAGGACATCGCTCGATCCCAGCAGCTCGTAACGTATTCGATAGGCCCACTCGTGAGTAAGCGAATCCTCATCTGTCAAGTCGGCGACAGCGCCATTCAGGTTTGCATTTGTGAGCACGCGGACGCGACTCGGCCCCTCCGCCAGATCGAACTTCAGCCATTGATCGTTTGGGACAACGAACGCCGGGCTTCGAATGGCCTGTTCGCGCAGGTGCTGTGGCACCCGCGCCTCGGTCAGTGCCGATGGCGTCGCCATTGTCCGCACCAGCGGACTGCAGACGAGTCCTGTGACGATGACAAGAATTATCATGATCCAGCCAAATCGCAGTCTCATGGGTCGGCAGTCCGTTCGAGCCATGTCGCGCGGGAATCGACGAAGTCGTGTATCGTCGAGCTGTTGAGGTGCTGGCACGGCATCGGCCTGGATCCATCGTAAGCCAGTTCTGCCAGGTAGACCACCAGCAGTTGACCGTCGGATTGGCCGATTAGATACGACTGCTCGGATTCGACATCGACGACGCGAGTCCATACCGCTTCGCTCCACAACTGCTGCAGCCGACGCAGTTCGATCACATTACGGCTAATCAGGTAGCTGGACACGATTGTCTGGAACGGACCGTCATAGGGTTGTAATTCTGTTTCGTTTGCAAGAGCGGTCAGATGCTCCTCAATCGATGCCATCACAGTCGGAATCTGGACGGCCTGAAATTCCGCCGCCTGGAGCGCGTCATCGACGTGCGTGCGAAATTGCGTTCGCAGATTAGGAGCCAGCCAGAGGGTAGCGGCCTGAGCCTGACGCCCCAGTCGCAGTGATTTCAGCAGCAACTGATTATCGCACTCGAAGCCAGCCGTTTCCTCACTGCCGTTTGTTTCCCGAACCCGCAGTCCATCGGCCTTCAATCGCAGCAAGACGTCATCGAATGCCCCCGATTCAAGTGCGGCCGGATCGGCCTGAGCGACCACGACATCCACGTCGATCGGAGTTGAAAATGCACGGACCTGAATGTGTCGCCACGGCTGCGGATCTACTTCGCGAATCAACACCTGCCGTACCAAATTGAACAACGTGAGCGGGTTCGTATCGACGTCGAGATCCAACAACAATTCCGTGCTGGCGTTGGGATGGGCGCCAGCCAGAAGCAGCGTCCGCGCTTGCAGATCGCGGAACAATGACAGACCATACTCGCAGGTCCGTTGCCCTCTGAGCAAACGCGGGATCTCGATTGCCGTGGGATGCGCGGACCCCAGGCGAAACAGATACGAACCCCAGCCGCGTCGCTGCTCGCGAGGAGTATTTTCCGTGAGCGCGACAAATTCCGAGTCAGCGTGGCGGTCTTCCAGCAATTCCAGAGAATAGCCGAGCACGTTGGCTGCGGCGGCGGCACCGATAAGCTGATCGCGTTCGTCAGCCGTCCAACTTTCAGTCGGGCGGTCGATGAAGAGCAGCGGCAGCAGTGGTCGCAGGACTTCTTCATCGAAGAAAAAGAGTTGCTCAGCCAATGGCGGTTGATATGTGTTTGTGGCGCGGCCTGGAACCTCATCCGTCTGCTTGCGTAACCATGCGGCAAGCGAAGTCTCGGTCTTCGCGAGTGATTCTGTCTGGACGTCGCTGGTTGCCTTGTGTCGCTGCCAAAGTTCAGCCAGCATGCGACGGCATTCACGTTCCGTCAAATTGAGTTCCCCGTGACCCGTCCACACACTGTCCCGTAACTCGCCGCAGCGCGAGGTTGTCTGCCACTCGATTCGAAAATCTCCGAGCAGTTCTTCCAGCATCAGCAAATTGAGAGACTTCGGCAGTCCACGTTTGACCCACAGGCGTGAGAATTCGGTATGCTCCGTCTGACCAGTTCCGGGCGTCCACGGACGGTGTTGCTGGTGCAGCGTCTTCGACAGATCGCTCCGCACTTCGAGGACATTAGCCTTCGCCATAGCGTGGTGAAATGCGCCGTAGATCGTTTCCGTCACGTCGCGGGAGCGGGAGTCCTTGTGACCGACCGTGCTGAGCGCTACTGCAATGTCGCCGATCGCCAAACTGCCCGCGTTTAATTCGTGAAACAGCAGCAAGCCCGTTTCGAAGGTGGCCCACTCCTCCGTCGGGGCCGGAACTTCGACGACCAGACCTGCGGGACGCTCAGTGTCAATGACGTACGTTCCCCAGCCGTGATACGGTTCAGACTCACGGATGACAGCGTATCGGTCCTCGACCGTGATGAGTTCGAAGTGCGCACGATTAAATTCGCTGTTGGCTGCGGCGAGTTGCAGGTCGTGGCGATCACGGCAGTATCCCAATAGTTCCGTCATGGCGTTTGAAAACGCGGCCAGTTGCCGCGGTTGCGGAGCGTCCGCCAATCGTTCTGACTGGTGTCGATACAGGCGCACTTTTTCCGCGCGAACGATGTCCGTCAGCGAATGTCGTTCGGAAATTGGCGTTCCGGACTTCACTACGAGCGCCTCACTGGAATCAGCCGTTGCAACGTCGATGGTCTGAGTCATGACAAAACCAATCAGCGTGCCAGCCACGACGCCGACCAGCGATACCTGCAGCGAAACGGCCGGCACGCGGAGCCAGACTCCTTGGCTGTGCAGTCGCGTCGCAATCAGTGTTGACAGCAGATACCCGAAGCCGAACAGATCGGTGACCTTGATCTCTGGAAACCACAGTGGCACAAGGTGTCCTAGAGTCAACCGCAGCGCAAACGCGATATTGAAGAACAGCAACGTCTTGCGCGCACCCTCCATGGTGATCCGCTGAAACAGCGGCAGCTTCAGCAGCATCGAGGCGATCGCCAGCACGACAAAAGCTTCCGTAAACGTCGAGACAATCTTAAGCGGCTCCGTCCACTCGAGAGCGAGCAGCCCTGGAATCAGGATGCCGTTGAATTCCCATCCATACTTCAGATTCATCTGCGACGCCAGATACGCCGTGGTGATCATCACAATATAGGCTTTAGGGCTCGCAAGGAGCGACGTCGCAATCTCCTCGTACATGTACTGCAGATTGCCGAGGCTGAAATTGGTCCACCTGACCAGCCCGAATCGAACAATGAGATACGTCACTCCGATGGTGATGCACAACGGAATCAGTCCGCGCTTCAGGCCCGGCTTCCAGAAATAGTTCGCAATCAGCGAGACGATGATCAGCCCAAAGCTGTGCAGGTTGTCACGAAAGCTGAGTTGCCATCCATAATGAAACGTCAAAGCGTCGCCGATGACTGGCAGGATCCAGCCGTCCATCACGCACCGGACGAGGATACTGATGAGTACGATGGCGAGGAATCTGTCGCGGCCAAAGAAACTGGTCCAGGGCTTGACATGCCGGTATTCGGAAATCAACCCCACGATCGCATACGTCAGGACGGCTTCGCCCAAAATGACGCTCGCCGACACTGGCTTGATGAGCAGCAGCGGCACCATGTAACCGGGCACGACCAACCCCGACAGTGTCCAGCCCAGTCGCAAATTGAACAACGCGACAACCCAGACGCCGACCCACACGGTCGTCGTTACCGACGCCGCAAGGCTGCTTTCCGGGAAGATGGGAAGTAGGAATCCGGACATGGTTGTTCAGTGTGGGTTAGTGATCATGGTTCGGGATATGTTTGGGTGCGATTGCATGAGCGGCAAGGCGAGTCACGTCAAAAATGTTCTGTCTGATTTGCAGGAATTTCGAATGCGCCGGATGAGCAATCAAAGGAATTATTGAAATGCCCGCAGGTGGATTCGGAGTTGTACACCTTCTCCGACAATGCCCGTGCCTACGATGTTTCCTCCCCACTCGCTCAACTGACTGGCGGCCTGCCGCAATGGCTCATGAACCACGTCGGTTGTGTGACCTTCCAGCGCTGCCTGAAGGCTGAGTATCTGGACTCCAACTCCGCGATTCGAAAACGAAATGACGACAGATCCAATGCTTTCTTCAACGGTGGCGATAATCTCGGTCCCTCGAATCGCATCCCGGCAGGCAAAATCAAGAACGGCGACAAACGCATCCTGCAAACGCATTGGCACCGCGAACACAAGGCTTGTAAATTCCGGCTTCCGAATCTGTACCTTGATCTGGTGCTCGTCGATGCAGTCCTGCATCCGCTCAAGCGCCTGATTCAGAACGATAATGGCGTCAACGGGGTGGCAGACATTGCTCTCCTCATCTTCGTCAAAATCGAGTCCTTGCTGGCAGATTCTCAACCGGTCGGCCGTTTCGGCAATCTGCTGATGAATCTGTGATTCGTAGCCTGCTCGCTCAGATTCAGACTCATGGTTTTCAGACATCAGCGTCGCGGCAGAGTCGACCGCCACAAGATCGTTCCGCACGATGTTGGCCAGTGCCTCGCTCAATTGGTTCTTCAGTCGATAAATATCCACAAACGACGTATGATCGACCAACTCGCAAAGGATGCCGTGAGTCTCAAAGGGACTTGCTTCATCCCGGAACTCGCGATGCCGCGACCTGGCAATTTCCAGCGGACGAACAGTTAAGACGTAGTTGCTTTTCTGCTGATGCAGCCTGACGGGCAGCGATTCGACGTGCTTGTCCACGATGACCCGCGCCAAAATAGCTCGCGCCTCGTCGAGCGAAACTTTGGTAAGGTGGACGAGGAGATCGACTGTGGTCGAAGCATCACCATTCAATTGTTCACGTCCCAGGATCTTTTTCATTCGCTCATTGACCATCGTGGGTCGACCGAACAGGTCGAAGATCATGGCGGCCGTCGTCGATTGCTGAAAAATATGTTCGAGCCGCGAAAGCCGCGACTCAAGCAGGTTGGTGGCGTGAACGACCTCACCATACACGGAAGATTCCGGATGCGACTGGATCAGCCTTGCGAGACCATTGCGTCTCTGACGCTCGGACTGCGCACGCTGGCATCGGTTGAGTAGTTCCGCCGCCTGCTCCGCGAAGTCACGCAGGCGAGATTCGAACATGTGCCGGTCCGCGATGTGCTCCGTTGCCGCGCTCACCGCGAGGAAGCCAAGCACCCTGCCGCTGCTGATCAGCGGTGCCAGATACTGTTCCTCAGGATATGGCAGGCGCTTCAGAAACGGACGACTGTCGAGGTCAATGCGAAGCGGCTTTAGAGCGGACAGAGCGTCTGCATACGGATTCCGCCGAATGTCGCGACGCGGCTCGAGAAGATCGGCGACCGAGCAATTCGCCGCGCTGACCTGCCGAAGATGATGCCGGTGAGCCGGCAATTCGAGAATCATGAGCCTCTCGAGACCCAACGTCTGACGGATAAATGAGATGACCTGTGGCCATGGATTTTCCTCCGTAAAAAAATCTTCTGACCAGCGACGTTTCCAGACACGTCCCGAGATTTCAAGCAGCAGGCCGTTCAAGGCAGAACGGGCGTAGCTTGTCTTTCGCTCCAGAGTCAGCGTGAGGCAGGAAATCTGCAGCAAAGTGATCGCCATCACCGGTAACCAGAGGTTGAGCCACGCCAGCGCGACAACAGCCAACACTGCTCCGCCAGTCACCGTCAACAGCATCACAACAAATGACGTGCGCCCGGAGCTTCTGTGATAGATCGTGGCCGACAGCAGACCAGTGAACATCAACAGCAGAAAGTTGCCTGTCGATGACGTTGTCTGTACGGCACTGTCGCAAAGCATTGTATTGACGACGTGTGCCTGGAGTTCCAGCAGGCTCATTCCCAGGCCGTCTGTGGTCGTGGGAGTATGAAACTCAGACAGCCCGTCTGCTGGCGAACCCACCAGCACACATCGATCGCGAACAAGTTGCGGAACCAGCTCGTCTTTAAGTACCTGTAACGCTGTGACTCGTGGCAGACTGCCGACGCCGCCTCGAAAACTGATTCGTAACAAAGATGTCGATCTGTGTTCCGACTCGTCTGGAACGTGGTAGTCAGCCAAAGCGGCTTCAAACGACGGACAAGATTGCCCGTCGATGTCAAAGCTCAGCTGATGCTCGCGACAAATCCCCCGCTCACTGAAGGGAACAGCAAGGCAACCCCACTTGTGATGGCGACTCGATTGATCCTTCTCGTTCGAGAATCGCCACCGTGCCGGGTTTTCCGGGTCACGACGAACAGCTCGACTCCAGATGATGTTCGCGGAGTCCAGACCGTCGACGTCAGCCTCTTCGATGCAGATTCC
>JAYVNW010000188.1:0-3587 GCA_043758225.1 Candidatus Kuenenia sp.
AACCGAATTCCGTTTTTTGCCAGTCGATTCAGGTTCGGTGTTTCGATCTCGCCGCCGTAACAACCGATGTCAGAGTAACCCATGTCGTCAGACATGATCAGAATAATATTCGGTTTCGAACTGTTTGACGCAGTGTTTTGCGAGGGTTCAGCACCTGACGCATCATTCGGGAAGCCATGTAAAACAGCAAGAATGGCAAACATTGCGAATTGAATGTAGAAACGAGGTCCACTGGCTGGGAAATTCAACATGTCAGGAAATTTGCCTCCACGACGGCATCACATCCATTG
This sequence comes from Candidatus Kuenenia sp., assembly GCA_043758225.1. Classification (GTDB taxonomy): domain Bacteria; phylum Planctomycetota; class Planctomycetia; order Planctomycetales; family Planctomycetaceae; genus SXXK01. The sequence goes on from JAYVNW010000188.1 coordinate 291, forward strand.
ATCAGGATCAATGCCGCCGTACATTGGATTGCGACGTCAGTTTTGAGCGATCAAACGAAACTTCGTTTTGAAGTCGCCTTTACGACTGACAACCGCGAGAAACTGAAATACCCTGCCGATTCAAGCGCGATGTTCGGAATCGTATTCTGAATCACCGCGAACCGCATTCACAGGGATGGAAACGATTTATGGCAACCGACAAAGCATCAGGCAATTCAAGCGAAACATCTGGCGATCTCAGCAATGTGCGGATCGGCGAATTCTTATTGCTGCGCCGTTTGGGCAGCGGCGGAATGGCAGATGTTTATCTTGCGGAACAAACATCGCTGCATCGCAACGTCGCAGTCAAGGTGTTGAAGAACGACGTAATTCGAGGTGATGACGATGTGCTGCTGAGACGTTTCGAATTGGAAGCTCGGGCGGCTGGTGCTTTAAGTCACGCCAATCTGGTGCAGATTATTACGACTGGCCGAGAAGGTAAGATCAGTTACATCGTGCAGGAATATGTTGCCGGCCTGAATCTGAGTCAATGGATCAAGAAACACGGTACTCCCGATTACGGTACAGGGCTGAAGTGGATGCAACAGGTCGCCGCCGCTTTGAACGCTGCAGCCGAAGCCGGCATTGTGCATCGCGATGTCAAACCTGAAAACGTGATGGTCACTCGCGGTGGTGTTGCGAAGGTGACCGACTTCGGACTGGCGCAACTGAATCAGCCGACCAGTCCCAGGATGAATCTGACTCAAATCGGAACCACGATGGGAACGCCGTGGTACATGAGTCCCGAACAGATTCAGGGGGAAAAACTGGATCACCGCAGCGACCAATATTCGTTTGGCGTAACTTGTTATCACATGTTTGCAGGACAGCCACCATTTCCTGGCAAGAATGCGATGGCGGTCGCGGTCCAGCACATGAAAGAGGAACCACTTCCGCTGAGTAATTTTCGAGGGGATTTGCCGAAAGCATTGTGCGAGATTATTCATCGAATGCTGGCGAAGAAGCCTGCAGATCGATTTCAGACGGGTGGGGAACTGGAAGTGGCTTTGAAACGTCTCGACATAGTTCCTGTCAATTCGCGATTGGATGGCGGCAATGGACTTTTTGGCCAATGGGTTCCGTGGCTGCCTCAGGCCAGGAGTTTGTCACTGGGAGTTCTGGGCGTATTTGTTCTAGCGTTTGTCGCTGGTCGACGTCTTGAGCAACCGGTACGAATGCCGTCGCCGAAAGCTCCGGATACAATTATCAAACAAGATTCAGTGGAAGCACAGTTTGCGGTGGCTCTGCTGCATCCGACGCGAATAGCAGCATGGCAGAAGATTATCTCTGATTTTAACGACAGTCCACTGGCAGATCTGGCGCGACTTCGGCTGGGAGTCGCGTTGATGTCTGGTGCGGTTCCAGACACTGAGCAGGCTTTGGAGCAGTTTCGTACGACAGCGGATGCCAGCGGGCTGGGACCGGAGAAAAGTCATCTCAAGCTTCTCGGATTGATCGGGCAGCTGTGGGTGCTGCAACAGCGACCTCGCAACGACGAAACAGATCGAATCACCAGTGAAATTCAGGCGATCGTCGATGGCTATGAAGACACCGATGAACTGGACCTTGCACTCAGTAAAGGTCCCCAGGAGCTGAAGCTGTTTTTTGATCGTTCATCGTTCGGGACTTCGCAGAATTCGGGGTTCAATTATGGATCTCCGCCAACGCGACCGAGTCAGTTCGGTACGTCTGGCCCTTGATATCTCCATAGCGTGACTTCATCAAAACGTGGCATGGCCGGTTGTGCGCCTTGGCGAGTTGCAGCCGATGCAAACTGAACGAGCTCCCGATTTGCGCGGCGTTGCGCAAGGCAGAACGCCAAATTCTCGATTTCTGACGCAGCGTTCATGACTAAGGTTTCGAATCGTGACGCGGCTCGCTTGATAGCTGAACCACTGCTTCCGTAGCACGAATCTGCTGATCGGGTGTCAGCGTTAAATATCGATGCAGACCGTTGTCGGATGCCGCGTAGGTTGTTGCTCCACGATCGTCTACGGTTACGGTCCCCGCTGCCGACACTTCAAAATAGCCTCGATCCGGGAACACCGCGTACAGCACGCTGGTTAAATCCCATGTTGGAGAGATTTGTAGAAAATCCCACCTGAGCAATGACAATGCTGCCGTCGACCTCTGCTGCAAGGGCTTTCCTGAGAACGGTGACTGCATCAGGAGCATTCTTGCCGGATCGCAGATCATGTGGATAGCGATCCTTTCGCCAATGTTGCACGAACAGTGCAGTCACTGTCGCTCGGCTTTTGAGAGTTGGGCTACGTGACGGTCGCTGGTTTCCGCGACATGCCCACGATCAATCCGACGGCAACCAGACTCACCAGCAGATTTGTGCCACCGTAGCTGATAAAGGGATGTGGCACGCCTTTGGGCGGCACCAAGGCTGTGACCACGGCGATATTTGCCATCGCCTGAAACAGTAACTGCACCAGCAATGTCTTGCCAAGAATGCATTCGAACGACGTTCTGGGAAGATGCTGCAAAACGGCATTGCCTGTGAAAAACACAGCCATCCAGACTATGCAAACGGCGAGTGTCCCGATTAGCCCCAGTTCTTCTCCGATGACGGCGAACACAAAGTCCGTATTCGCTTCCGGCAGATAACTCAACTTCTGCCAGCCACTGCCGATTCCGGTTCCTTCAAGGCCGCCGGAGCCGATTGACATCAGCGATTGCCTGATCTGCCATGGGGCCTGGCTGAGATCTTTCCAAGCATCCATGAATCCCGAAATCCGCTGAGTCTGATATGGGCGAAGGATCAACAGCGAAGCTGCAGCTGGAATCACGCAACAGGCGCATATCACAAAATATTGTAACGGCCAACCGCCAAGAAACAACGCAAGTGCATAACCTGTCATCAGAAAAACTGTCGCGCCGAGATCAGGTTCGATTGCTACCAATGGAGCGACAATCAAAATGGGCAGCAGCGTGGCAGGGACTGTCTTAAGTCCGAAGCCAGAGGTGTTCCTCAGCTTCGTCAGCAATGAAGCGGCCATGAGCGGCATCACGATTCTTCCCAGCTCGGAAGGCTGCAGCGAAAGACCGGCAAATCGAAGCCAGCGCTGAGCTCCATTGACGCGACTTCCAATTCCCGGAACAAGCAGCACGACCAGAAGAAACAAGAACACGGAAAAAAGACGTACGGCATTGCGCTGCAGCCAGTCGCACGAAACATTCGATGCACCCCAGGCGCAAACAAGCGACAACGCCAGATACGCCAGATGACGTCCCAGAAAAACCGAATCCTGT
>JAYVNW010000189.1:0-5663 GCA_043758225.1 Candidatus Kuenenia sp.
CATGGTACACGACGTTGTATTCTCGCTGCTTTCGCGGAGCGAAAGGCGACTATACGACACGATACGCCGTCACTGCGATTCTCAGCTTTCTCTGTAACTTTCTGTTCAGGACGGCACTCGCAGGCCAACACGCAAATCCATGACGTTGGTGTGAGTCGGGCCTGTCCTGAGCAGACCATCAACAGCATCGAAAAAGTGGTACGAATCGTGTCGAGCAAGGTACTGACTGAGATCGAGTTCGCTTTCAGTAATGCGGCGAACAAGCTGCTCATCAGCGACTGCGCCAGCGGCATCTGTCGGGCCATCTTCACCGTCGGTTCCTGCGGAAAGTAAGACCGTGTCTTTCCAATCAGCGGGATCTTTGTACTCGGCGATGCCAGCCAACACGAGTTCCTGATTGCGACCACCCCAAGCAAGAGAATCAGATGCCGTGGCTTTTGCAGCGTCACTGCCAACTGACAGATTCACCGTCGGCTCACCACCACTTAAAATACAGATGCGATGTGGCTCGGTAATCTCAGATTGGAGCAATTTCGTTCTCGATTGAAGTCGCTTCGCCAAAAGTCGATGCATCAACTGACGGCCTTCATCCGACGCTTCACCGGCATTTGCGGAGCCAAGCGATTCGACTTCGTATCCCAGCGCTGTTGCTTTTGCACGTGCTGCATCGAGGGCAATCGAGTTGCTGGCCACGATGCGATTGACAAGGATGCGCGGCCGTGGATGTTGCGAAGCGTGCGCAGTGGATTCGTCGAATTTCGCTTGCTGTTCCAGAAAGGCAATGACAGTCGGCGGAATCTTGTTGAGCAGGTTTCTGCTTCTCAACACGCCGATGGCATCGGTAGCGCGTGATTTGGTCGGCGTTGTTGGTCCGGACCCTATGACATCCAGCGGATCGCCGATCACATCGGAAATGATCAGTGTGATCAAGGTCCCCGCACGGCACGCTGCGGCCAATCGTCCACCTTTGACTTGAGACAATTGCGTGCGCACCAGATTCAGTTCGTGAATTGGCGCACCGGCACCGGCAAGGGCTCGCGTGACGAGCAATTTATCGTGGAGCGAGATGCCCGGTATCGGGCTGCACAGCAAAGCGCTGGCACCGCCGGACAACAGCATGATGCAAACGTCCGATTCCGAAAGCGATTGAACTCGACGCAGGATTTCTGCAGTGCCATCAACAGCTGCCTGCGTGGGTTCGTTGATTCCAGCAGGGCGTGCTGCGTGCAAATGAACGTGCTGCAACTTGCGCACGCAGTCGGCGGGCACGTTGACCCAGCCTGAAAATCGATCGGTGACTTTTGCAGACAGCAGTGCGGCTTCAACACCGCTTGCCATTCCAGCACCAGCTTTTCCAGCACCGACAATTTCAATGCGACTCGCAGGGGGCAGCGAAATCTGCACCCCGGCAATTTGCAGTTCGTCATTGTTGAAAATTATCTGGCGTTCAACGGCCAGCGATGAGTCAACAGCGGCGACGCCTGCGTTCCAGATGGCAATAGCGTCGTCACGCAGAGACATAAATCACGCAGATGGCCTCATCTGAGAATAAGTCGAAAGCACTTCAAACAGGTCAGTAGAAATTCGTACATCGTCGTCCGCAAAATCGGCGATCCACGTGCGGTCCCAGATGATTGCGTCGGCCAGAATTCGAGTCAACTCGCCCAATTTCATGGAGACTTCTGGCTCTGGATAGACCGGCATCTCTGGAGCATCAGCCCCGACAAACAAGCGCAATCTGGAACGCATGCGTTAATCCCTCAACGTCACGACCTCAGTATTTCGGAATATCTCTGGACGAAATCGCATCCCCGCAACTTCGTACGTTGATATCCACTCTCCCTCTTCTCCGTACCGATGTATCGGGTCAAGGTTCTTACAACCTTCATCGAAAATTCCGATTGGGCAAACAGTAATGATTATCGTCTAAGATATTCGCGTGACAGCAGTACAGCAATTGACGTTATGCCACAGCCACCTGCGGCAGTTTCTGCTGAAGCGATGGATGCAAAAATGGACGCAGCCAATCCTGTTCGGCACGGCCATCGCATTACGAGTCAGGTAGCGGATCGGAGTATGTCAGGGACGGCGGAGATTGCCGTGACTGAATCCAACACGAAGATCGAGGACGGGGCGAGGACGGGCTGACCCCTGAAATTCTGCCCATGATTGTGACCGTGCGCCTGTCAAAAGGCGCATTGGCCATGAGTCGAAAAAATGTCGTCGTCAAACGGCTCAACGCTTCTCCGTGGGTTGTTTCGTGCGGCTGTTCTGCTTTCGCTCGGCCCCGGTCCATATACTTCCGTTGCCTCGTGGAGTAAGATCGAGTGGGTGCCTCCGCGTCCAACACAGATTACTCACAGAGGATTGTTGTCTCATGTCATCACCAGGCTCTGCGCCTGATTGGCCGCGACTTCTGGCCACCCCGCTGCACGATCTCGGCCTTACGATTCCGGGCAGTCGGCTGGAGCCGTTGATTTTCGCTTTCGAGAAGGAGCGGATGGGGGCGGGAATGATTCGACTGCCGCCGCAATACTACCTCTCCACGGAATGGGGTGTACCGTTCGGGACCATCTCGGTTGGCATCCCATTCTGGCTGGCCAGGACCGACCTGATCGCCCTGCACGTTCAACAGGTCGGCTTCCTCGAAGGGGCCGGCAGAAGTGATTTCCTGCGCTACCTCCGCCACGAGGTGGGTCACGTCGTCAACTACGCGTACCGCCTCTACGATCGCCCCGACTGGACGAAGTGCTACGGTTCAATCAACGCCGATTATATCGACGAGTATCGCCTTCAGCCTTTCTCCCCCGAATATGTATGCCACCTGCCTGGCTGGTACGCCCAGAAGCACCCGGATGAAGACTGGGCCGAGTGCTTTGCCGTCTGGATGACGCCGGATTATGACTGGCGCGCTGCCTATTTCGACTGGCCTGTCGCCCTCGCGAAGCTCGAATTTTGCGACGGACTCATGAAAGAAATTAACCAGCGCGACCCTGACGTGACGCTGGTTGATATGGATGAGGAGGTGGGGCAGTTGGCCTGCACCCTGCAAAAATTTTACGACAACCACGACCTGGGCGAGGGCGAGGAGGACGCATCGAAAGATGCCTCTGCCGACATGGGATTGATATTCGCGCCCGCCCTGAACGCATCGCTGCACGGTATCTTCGAAGACTTTGGCGATCGCGAGGACTTGTCCACAGCGGCTCCGCGCCTTGCCGCCGGCACCCTTATTCGGCGGATCGAGCAGGAACTCGTCGCCAATGTCTATCGCTGGACGGGCTGTTTCCCCGAACGTGTCCGGGCACTGGTGCAGCAATTGGCGGAGCACTCTGAACAACTGCACCAGGTTTACCCTTCCGACCACGAGACGGAAGCCGTTACTGCGATCACTTCACTGGTGACGGCCTTGGCGATGGACCGCGTTGTTCGGCGTGGACTTCGCCAAAAGACTTAGTAACCCGGCTCTTCCCACGGCGGCTTCATCCGGTGACCGAGTCGACAGGGCGGCGAGCCAGGTACTTCTCCTGGCTCTCCTGCCAGCGTTGCAGTTCCTGACGCACCTGATCTCTTTTGGTAAACACCCCAGGCTCTTCCTGCAGCGCCTTCCAGATCAGCGGATGAATGCGGTGGCGGTGCCACTCCATCGGGTCGTCTTTCGCATTGGGGCGCGGATCGACTGAGGCAGCTTGCTCCACTCGTTTCACGACGCCGGCCACGATCTCGCGGGCAATCGATGCTTTTTCCAGAGACGGCAGCACGCGCCACGCCTCCCACATCAGCGTTTCAGGCTCGATCCAGTCGGACTTAATCCGCTGGCGAGAAGATTCGAAATTCAAGGCCCGAGCTTCCTCGCGCAAATGCTTCAGTGTCTTTGCCGTGCCGTAGCGTTCCAGTGTCTTCTCACCGTCCATTAGCAGATGGTCCTGCAGCAATGATGGAATCACCTTCACGTGCGGATGTTGTTGCAGAAAGCGCGCGTGGTGGACATAAAGCAGCACCGCCTCGACAAAGTCCCTGGCACTGGTTCGCGACATCTCCGACCGGTTTTCCCAACTGCACTCTTCGTACAGAAGGCCCAGGTCCAGAGGTGTGTCCAGCTCGACGACGCGTTCGGGGTTGAGAACTTTGCCGCTTTTGACGTGGAGTTCGCCGACGATTTGCAGCCGATTCAGGTTGCCCTCGCTGTAGCGCATGATCTGATCCGGCCGGTAGCCATCCTCGTCGGGGTGAGCCGACTGCCAATAACCGGGGTGTATGTTCTGGGCATGCAGGCGAACCGCCTGTCCAAAGGCAAAGTTGGTCTGGAACACCTCGCGATCACTGCCGATAGGTCCTTTGTGGCTGTTCATCAGTCCTTTCGCTGGCGAAGGTGACGGATCGAAGCCTCGGTCGAAGTAGGCATTTTCCACAGTGAGCGTGCCGATGGCCCTGGGGTGGAAAGCACCAGCCCAGTAGCGATTCAGGAGATAACGGAACGCCTCAAAACGTGACCGTGTGGCCCGAAAGGCCCGGTCGTCGCTGTTTGGATTGTCCATCACCCATGTAGAAATCTCAGGGTGATTCAGCCGCGTGGCAATTTCGTCTGCAAGCAGGCTGCCACCCAGGAAGGTTTTGGCGGAAAGCGAGAACTGGGCTCCACCGTGAGCGATCGAGCAGAACAGACCAAGGTCAAGCGGCACCTGCCAAATGAACTCCTGCAGAAACTCCACAAAACGCGGCTCATAGAACCACGCCAACGGCACGGGCTTAATGCTGTACTCGAACGTTTCTGGATCCAGGGAGATGCGGACCGTGAACGGTTCCAATCCAGGGTCCGCCCAGCGGAAGTGCAAGTTCTGCCTCTGAACGTCCCACTGGTCCCGATCACTTTCAAGCTCGACGTCGTCAAACATGCAACAGGCGTGCGTACCTTCCTCTCGCCAGGCAAGGTACTTTGAACGAATAGCCTTCGCGACCTTTTTCTGGGTCTTGAGCATGTACGGGTCTTCAAAGTAGGCATCTTCGCCCGCCGGTGTCTCACTCATCTTCGCCCAGCGGCGGATCGATTTCTTCGTCTGGAAAGTTGGCTCCATGCCCACCCAGGCGTCGGCGAAATCGCATCTCTCCGGGTTGCGATACCTGGCCAAAACATCGGTCATCGGGTCAGCTGGCATGGGAGATCCATCCACGGAAAAACCTTTTCGTTAAATACCGCTGTTGTTGCAGCTCTTTCCTGCAGTGAACCGATGAAGCCTGCTGTTGTGTCCATGATGAGCTGATGGAAATCATCCAGCAGCTGGAGTCAAATGACTTCAGTCACACCTGGAACTCGTCTGAACTCTTGCGAGTTCGGGGACCCATCAATCCACACTTTCATTAAGGAATATCCTCCTCGGCGTCTCCAATATATAGCCTCCTCCCCCGCCAAACAACAGAAACAACACGACTACCAGGATGATTAGCTGACTACTTCTCATTGTTTCGTCATGTGAACAAATACCGTGCGAGCCAACTCGCGCAGAGCGCACATACTCTGGGCGGTTTCGACACGCCCGATGCTCAGTCCATTGTGCTCTAACAATACCGTTTCCTGTGCCATGCCACGCCGTCAGCGACCATTGCGAGACTGTTTTTGATCAGCGATGCTATGATACTCGGCACAATGCTGATCAAGCGGAGAG
>JAYVNW010000190.1:0-2855 GCA_043758225.1 Candidatus Kuenenia sp.
CGAGGCTGCCAGTGGAATTTCGCAACTCCCCTGCAGCCCCTGAAGGCGGTTGAACGGCAGCCCGTTTCCATACTTCAGCAGTCCGATCATACTGGCCGCAGTGTGGTCGAACTTGTCATCGCCGATGTCGGCGGGACTCGGTGCGGTAAACAGTTTGCCGCAAAGGTGGCAGCGCAGCTTCTGCATGCGATATGCAACACTTTTGGTGCCGTGATATTCATTTCCACGTTGCTCTCCATTCTGGCTGGGGAGAAAGCATCAGAAGCCTCCACGCAAACGAGCGAAGAGCTGATCGAGTTAATGGAGACACAACGTCAAAAGGATTTTGTCAAAGCACGAGCGCGCCATACTCAAGTGAAGGCTCAACTGAATCAGCAGTCAGAGTTGTTAAAGAAGTTTAGCAATCCTGAATCGTTGCAGATGGCAATGGAGATCTCGCAGGCATCGCAGACACAGCTTCAGGTTCTCGATACAAAATCAGAACAACTTGAAATCCTGACAGAGCAGGAAACGGAGTCCCTTAGAAAAGAAGACCTCCTTTCTCAACAATTGCGAAAGCGAGAAGAGTTGCAGCGGCAGGTCGAGGTAGTGACGCGCGAACTGGACGCAGCCACAGCCCAAGTAGGAAGGAAGGCGAAAATCTCTCGAGTCCGTCCAACGTCAAAAATCGGATTCGTTTACATGCTGCATGACAGTAAACTGTATCGGACGATGAATGGCGCAGGTGACATTGATATGAATGACTGCTCGGAGCAGGATCGGGCTGGTAGCCACGTCCTCTTGCCACGACCAACGGGGGGCCTTGCTCTGCCAACGGAACAAATTCGAATTCAATCTCGCTTTGAACATATCGACCACAAACGGCACTTCGTTCGTCTGTTTGTATCACCAAACTCGTTTGCAGAGTTTATTGCAGTCAAGGATGCTATGGTGGAGCAGAGTTTGGAGTACGAAGTGATCATTTTCGATGACAACAAAGCAGAGTTGTTTCTTACGTCAAATCCAATTGAATCGTTCGTTCAGTAGCTCAAGGTGATCAGCCATTGCTTCAGGAGAAAAATGATCGATCAATGGTACTGCCGAAGCAAGAAGGGGGAGGCTGGTCCATTTTCCCGTGATGAACTTCGTTACCTGCTTCGAACAGGTGTGTTACCTGCCAGCGGCGAGGTTAAATGCGGATTGAAGTCCGATTGGGTTGCGTTGCAGGATTCGGATCTTGTTTCGAAGGTAGCGGAGTCGGCTAAGGCACGCGAGCAGAAACAAGATACGCATGGGGATGATATTTTTGGCGCAGGGAACGACAAAGTTTCGAACTCTCCCGCCAGTCCTCCGCCTGTTGCAGCGGCGATGGATCTTGCAACATTTCAATCGAAGTTCTTAAGTCCGGATCATTGGATTGCTGCAATTATCGTTGCAGCGTTGTTGTTGCTGATCGCAGCGACGATTCTTCTCTGGAGTTCGCGACAGCCAGGATCACCCACTCTTGGCGATGATCAGTCTTCAGTCTCTACTGCGTCAGAACGCGGGTACGGTGATGACTCATCGACAAGCACAGGGACGGCGCAGGGTGATCAAGCGCTCGCGGACTCCGAGACATTGCAGACGGGCACTGGCGGCCCTTTGTTTCCTCGGAGCTGGAAACACGACGCTGTCTGGCCCGGAAAAGGACGTTGTACGACGGGCTTTTGATTTTCTGTCACAAGAGGTAAGTAGAAAGGCAGCTAGCCGCGAAACAATGTACGTCCATGCCTTGCTGATGATGGCTTTTTCAGAACTCGCTGCGATGGAACCGACCGAGAAGAAAGCGAAACGCAACGCTCAGGAACTGCTGCTTTTCATCGAAGAGTCGCAGGATCCACGCAGCGGTGGCTGGCGATATCAGCCCCGCGAATCGGGCGACTTATCTGTAACGGGCTGGCAGATTATGGCGTTACAGAGCGGCAAGACAGGCGGACTCTCAGTTTCAGCTGAAACGATCACGAAGTCCCATGCCTTTCTCGATTCCGTTTCATCAACCAGCGGAGCAACTTACTCCTACACACCAGGCAACAGTGCCAGCCAGTGTATGACTGCCGTTGGAATGCTGAGCCGCATCTATCTTGGCTGGCCCCGGACAACGCGTCCTCTCCAGGATGGGATCGCAAGTCTCAGTCAGGCTGGCCCCGACAGAAGTGATATTTATTTCAACTATTACGCAACTTTGGCCATTCATCATTTTGGCGGAGAGGAATGGGAGAATTGGAATCAGCGATTGAGGCCTCAACTTGTCGAAAGCCAGGTTGTGAAAGGCGATGCTGCTGGCAGATGGAATGTGACGGACCCACACGGTTACGCGGGAGGTCAGATTTATCAGACATGCCTCTCCGTTTTGTGTCTCGAAGTCTACTATCGTTACTTGCCTATGTTTGACGATGTGAAGGCGCGGTCTGAAGAATAGATCGCGATATGTCTGTTAAATTGGCAGCGACGCGAAAACACCAGACACTGTCTGGTGAATTGGTTTTGGCTGCAAAAGGTCAGCAGCCTGCTGACGAAAGTGGCACCGCGCACTTTATTTCGTGACGAACCTCAATTCTATCCCGGAATTGAATAGCCCAATTTTGCCGCCATAGGCTCGACATAGGCTGCGATGCGGACTAAGTATTCGGGATCGAAGATGTAGGCGTTGTTTTGATATTCTGCCAGGGAATCAATATAGACTTTGAAGCGTGGCTTTAGCTCCGTCCAGGCTTGAAGTCCAAACCGTTCGTAGATGGACTCCACAACTTTAAGCGGCTGCGCCACAATATCTTCATGCCGCAGTTCGATCAGGTTTTCAGGCGGGATTAGTGCTCTATCCGCGAACCATTTCTCCA
>JAYVNW010000191.1:0-3639 GCA_043758225.1 Candidatus Kuenenia sp.
TCCAGCAGTTTACGTTTGATCTCTTTGAAGTTTTTGCCTGACATGTAGCTTTCACCTGTCAGAACCTCGAACAGAATGATTCCCATGCTGTAGACGTCGGAGCGTTCGTCGACGTCACCTGTCTCCACTGCCTGTTCAGGCGACATGTAGAAAGGCGTACCCTGCACGTCACCTCGGCCGGTCAGTCTTCCGGACATGACCTGCTTACCGCTGCGAATCAGCTGGTCACCATCGTCGTTGTCGTCCATGTCCCAGACTTTTGCCAGTCCCCAATCAAGAACCATGACCTCGCCGTAATCGCCGATCATGATATTGGCCGGCTTCATGTCACGATGCACAACGCCATGATCGTGCGCGAATGACAGACACTGTGCAGCATGAATGAGCACATTCACAAGCGATACCAGCGGAAACTGTTCGATCGTCGGTTCATGGTTGGCAGCAATCTGGTCCAGGATGTCACTGAGATCCCGACCACCAAGTTTCTTCATCGTGAAATAGGCGTTGCCCTCAGCATCGCGGCTGAGTTCATAAACTGGTATTGTCGCAGGATGCGGTATCTGAGCCGTGACACGCGCTTCGCGGAGGAACCGTTTCTGGTAGGTTTCGAGGTTCTGATATTGCGGCTGCAGCGTCTTCATTACGACGAGACGTCCCAGATTTTCATCGACGCAGGTGCGCAGGATCGCTTCTCCGCCCTGAGTCAGCGGCTGGAAATCACGATAACGCATGAAGCCGTTTTTGACGTGCTTGGGCAGATCCCGGTCTGTTTCAGACAGTGCTATATACTTGTTCACAAAAGTATCCTTTGCCTGCTGTGAGTCGCGGCAAATATCTTTGGTTACGGGACGGGCACTCACGAAGTGTAGCACCGTCGTTCGTAATTCTGAAGAATGCGGCAAAAGTGTGACAGGGCAATTCTGACGCCAATTCCGAACCAGAAATTCGCAGGACATTTGGACTGCCACATCCGAATTTAGGCGTATCGTGCGAGAGTATCAGCCTTATTTTGGCTGACCATCTATGTTTTTACGCGGTTTTTCAATAAGTCTCGCAGTTTGTTTAAGTCACTGGCGAAGCCGCGAATACCTTCTGACAGCTTGTCAGTCGCCATCGCGTCTTCATTCAGCATCCAGCGGAATAGCGATTCATTGATGTCGATGCGATCAAGCGGCAGGTCAGCTGCCGCAGATGCGTTCAGCTTCTGTGGGACAGAAGTTGAAGTCTGACTAAGTTCTGCCAGCAGGTTGGGCGCAATGGTCAGGAGGTCGCAGCCACAGAGTGCCATGACCTGTTCCTTCGTCCGGAAACTGGCTCCCATGATTTCGGTTGTATAACTAAACTTCTTGAAGTAGTTATAAATCTGGGTCACCGATCCAACGCCAGGATCGTCTTCCACTGAAATCTGATCAACCTTCCGAGCTGCTTTGTACCAGTCGTAGATGCGACCGACGAAAGGACTGATCAGTGTCACACCGGCTTCAGCACACGCAATAGCCTGACCGAATCCAAACAGCAGCGTAAGGTTGCAATGGATATTGTTGCGTTCCAGATGTTCCGCCGCACGGATGCCTTCCCATGTACTCGCGATTTTGATCAGTACTCGATTAGACGGAATTCCTGCTTCCCGATACAACTCAATCAGCTGATAGGCTTTGTCGACTGTTGCTGTCATGTCAAAACTCAGTCTCGCATCGACTTCGGTAGACACGCGGCCGGGAACGATGTCAAGAATCTTTCGCCCAAAGTTGACTGACAGGCGATCGATCACAGCATCAACGAGTTTGCCTGGTTTGACTTCCTGAGAAGTCGCTGCTGAGATTGCTTCGTCAATCAGCCCTGCATAATGCGGCATCTGAGCAGCCTTGTACAGCAGCGATGGATTCGTTGTCGCGTCCTGTGGCTTGTGCTGCGCGATGGCATCGATGTCGCCGGTGTCGGCGACGACGGTGGTGTATTTCTTGAGTTGATCGAGGCTGTTCACTGCATTGATTCCCGCACGGTGATGTCGAGGTATGATCCTTTGCAAGATCGCTTTTGTGGAAGCTTACCCGATCATTTACCAAGATCCCACTCTTCGTCTAATTTGATGTCTCGAATTGATGTGCCTCTGGAGATTGTCTTGATGGGATTTTTCTTAGTTGCGTCGTTCTCTGCAGTTGGTTTCATTGTTGCGTCGTTGAGATTCGTCGCGGCAGCGTCAAAATAAGTTTTCGTATTGGAATGAACTGGAGCAAGGGCAAGTGTTTTTAAATCCGCCTCAATCACGGCTCGCAGCCCGCCTTCCCAGACGATCGGCACAATAGATGCCAAAACATCCTCCGCTGGCATGTCGCGTTGACGGCGGATCAGCTGCAGTAAGGGCCTGATATTCACGGGTTTTCCGTTTTGATCCTTTATGTTTTGTTCAGAAATTTGTGCGAGAGTTTCGATTTCCTTGTCACCCGTTTTCTGGAGCCAGACCAGCACTGCGCACAACATTTCGCGAATTGCACTTTGCTCGGCAATGAACGGCGCAACGTCTTTTTCAAACTCAGCGGTTGAGAGTCGCTCCAACCCGGCTTTGGCAAACACCGGACTCAGTTCTGTCCCTGAAGTCATTCTCGCAACGAGATCGCAATAGATTGCACCGTTTTTCTTTTCCTTCAATAAGTTCGTCAACATTGTACCGACTAACTGATGGTCACCGGTTAGCCGAGCGTCGAAAATGGTCAGTCCCAATTGATGTGGAAAACTACCCGCCGGAACATGCGGCACAACATAGGGCAAGAACGTAAGTAGGCCTGAAACGTTTCCGGTTGAACGCTTTTCCTGTGGAATGTTGAAGGTATGATTTTCCTTCATAAGAGCCATGGCCTTGCTCCAGCGATCAAGGGCCGGTTCACTGCTCAGCAAATCCAGCAGCAGTAAATAGACCTCCGCAGTATTTGTCTTCGAAGGATCGACATCGCCAAATTTGTTTTCAGCGATTTGTAAATCTTGAATTATGACCTGATTGGCCTTAAAGTCCTCCAGAATCATGGCCGCAAGGGCAGGGAATTCACGGCCTGGCTGACACTCGTTCTTCCAGTCTTTCGTGGCCTCCTGAAGTTGTAACAATTCTGCTTCGACAAGGCCTTTACTGCACGTGATCTCGACACTTGATTCAGTCGTTTTCGCCGCTAGATTGAGGATCGCTCCGTTGATTCGATTTATTTCTATGTCGGCACCCTGAGATCTAACGTGGCACACGTCGCCCTCAACGACAGTCTCGTTATTAGGTACCCCGTGCGTTAAATGGATGACTGCCGCTGCCGTGGTTTTGAATTCTGGACGGAATCCCTGATCAGGGTCGGAACTGATGCCATAACCAAACCGCATAGTGGCCCGATGTTCATCCTTGTTTCCCCATTGTCCAAGCAGACTTTGCGTAAAAAAAACTGACACTGTATTCGATTTCTGCCACTTTTTTTTGTGCTGCCAGGCCAGGAACCCCTGCTCTGATTTCGTCAGCAAAAATGTCCGCTTGAGTGGAGTTTTGCCCTGAGCATCGGTGACTTGAATTGTGATCACACTGCCCTTGTCCGGCGATGTCATAAAATCAACGCAGAAATTGCCGGGGTTACCAGTGCCAAGCGCGGGATCGCAGAATACGTGATA
>JAYVNW010000192.1:0-15930 GCA_043758225.1 Candidatus Kuenenia sp.
GATGCATTGCGAACAGACGCAAGGATTTCATAGCCAAGTGGATCGATGAGGCTTCGACGCACCTGCAACTGAGTGATGCCAACGTTGGAAGCGTCGGTAGCGAAGAGACGGTATTCAACGGAAAGCTCCGGCGTCATCTCCGGCGAGCGGGGGACGTCAGTCCCCTGATTGTGATTCCCGCTGACGTCTGTGATTTCCGGACCAACGCCATCTATCAGGGGATTCACATCCCCCGCTCGCCGGGAAAGTTCGTCTGCATCGACAGCACCATCAGTCAGTACCACAACCTGACCGTGCGGATAATGGCCGACAAGTTCACGTCCCAGTTGAATCGCCGCAGACAATTGAGTTGGATTGTCGGAGAATGGAATACCGTTGATCGCATGTCGCAGCGTCGGTGCATGACCGGACATACCGACCATGACTTCCGGCCTGCTGCCCGCGAGGACAATGGCAATTTCATCGCGAAACCGCAGCCCATCGACAATCTGCTGTGCGGCTGATTTCGCCGCTTCAAGCCGGGACGGAGTCACGTCGGTGGCCCTCATGCTGGCGGAATTATCAATCACTAAAACAATCCGCCGCGCTTGCAGAACCTGCCACGAAAAATACGGATCGGCGATGGCGAGCACGATCAACAGCAGCAGCAGCAGTTGCGTAAGTAACGACATCAAATGCCGAAAGTGCTGCCAGATGGATCGCGGTGGTTTCTCTTCGTAGATTTGTTTCCAGAACAGATTCGTCGAGACCGAAACTCGCCGCAATCGCACTTTCAAAATGTACAACGCCACAATCGGCAGCGCGAGGACTGCGAGCGTGAATGCGATTGGAAGGGCGAAGGACATAGAATTGTGAACCGTTCAAAGTAGGTCCTTTCTGCCGGAAAGGACTTTCGCCGTCAGGCGAACTTCGTTGGGAACGACGTTGTTTAACGCCTTTAGATTGTCATTTATTTCAATCTACCGGGGCGATGAACTGAAAGTCCTGCCCGGCAGACAGGACCCGCCGATATTACCGACCCGCACCGGATTCTCTCATCATCCTCATTATCAAATCATCAAAACGAATCACTGACGGTGATTGAGTACACCCAAGATTGTATGTGTGGCAATAGTCACGCACCGCCATCTGGTGATCCGCAAAAAGCTGCTTGTACATTTTCAAATTGCGTTCCGTCACAGTCACCTTGCGAACTGATTCCGATTCAATGTCAACCAGTTCCGCATCACCCAGCAACGCAGGATCGGCTTCTTTTGGATCGTGCAATTGAATGACGTGTGCATCGAAGCGACGGTACCTCAACTGATCGAGACCGCGATGAAAGCCGTGTTCGTCGAACAGATCACTTACGATAACCGCGAGTCCTGTTCTGGCACCGCGATGCAATAAACCCTGTACGGTCTTTTCCAGATCTGTACCATCACCAGACGTTGGAAGGTCTTCCAAAAACTTCATGATCGGAAGTATACGAGCCTTCCCGCGTGTCACCGGCAGTTCAGCGACGACACCGTTGGCGTACGCAATGATTGCAACGCGATCCAGGTCCGCGAGCGCGATGTAGGCAAGTGCCGCGACCAGATGTCTGGCCAGATCGAACTTCGCCGGACTGCCAAAGGACATGCTTCGCGAACAATCGATCATCAGATAAACATGCAGATCCTGCTCTTCCTGAAATCGCTTGAGCAACAGATCGCCGTGACGGGCATAAATATTCCAGTCCAGATACCGCAGATCGTCGCCGCTGTTGTATTCACGGTGATCGGAGAATTCGATTCCCGACCCCATTTGTTTCGTCCGCCGCTGCGCCATCAACTGGCCACGGAAAACACGTTTCGAAATGATCGAAAGGTATTCCAGTCGCGTCAGGAAGTCGGCAGGGAACAGCATTGAAAATACTTAATGTGGTCGGCAGACAGTTGTCCGAATCTTAAAGCGTCGGATGTTCAGGACGCGATACACGGCTGCAGAAGGCAGAGCAGGATACTCCGGGAAGGCACCCGCCGCAAATTAGGGGCAGTGAAATATCTGTGCCGCGTGGCTTATGGTTTTTCAGGTTCTTCATTTCCAGGTGTTCCCGGTCGGCCGAACGTGAGAGTTAGTTCCTGATCTTCGCGAAGGCGTTTGGAACGAATCTTGATCCGGTCTTTCACCAGATTCCTTGCCCCAGGCACAATAATAATGATCTGCACGCGATTGTTGATCACGTCGATGCTGCTGGAAGAGTTAATCACGACTTCCTTCCCGTTAGCGGCCGGCGCTCGGGAGGCAGATGGTGTGTCCTTATCATATGGCAAGAACTGTTTATAGCCGTCCGTACCAATCACCTCGCCCTTTAGATCGCTGACACGATATTTGTTGACGTCGCCAGGCAGGCGAACTTCGATCACAATTCTGTACGGCTTCATTGGTGCGGGAGTCGCAGGAATTGTAAATGCGGTGAAACTGCCCTTCGTAACGGCAAAACCCTGATCCGGAACTTTCAAGAGGATTCCACCGCCATCATCGCCTTCGCCCTTTGATTCCGCTGACGAAGTACCAACAAGTTCGTCATTAAACGACTGCAGCCAGGCGGAGTCTGATCGTTGCAGATGCTGAGCTAACTGTTGTACGCTGCTTTGTGGTTTTTCGATTTCGACGTCAACGCTGCCAACCACTTCAAATTTCGGCAAATCGCCGAGCACATCGTCATCGCCGAGTGATGCAACAATCGGCGCTTGCGGCGTTTGAATCATCTCCATCCAGTCAAAGCCGAATAATGGCAACAGGATCAACGCGCCAATCCAGAGGACAAGGTGGAACAGAGCCGATGACACGAAACTCATTGACCCCAGCGACGTCAGTGCGGCTGCAATGTGACCAACTTTTTCACTGGGGTCATCATTCTCTTCAAGTATCCCAGAGGGGTCGTGCAATTCGGGGATAATGATTGCAGGTTCTGATTCACCAACTGCGCGAGGCGGCAGCGGAGGAACCGACAGTCTCTGTTGGCCACCTTGCAGTGAATCATGCTTTGCAGCAGACTCCGGCATGAAAACCTCTCCGAACGGACAAGATTGCAGACTCGATGGTTAATCCTGAATTTTGCTCAAATCCTTCGGTCTGCCACCAAAAGGCAAACGGCAGAGAATTCGTCAGCATGATCGCAGATCAACCCCGATTGTGTAAGTGTGACATCAATTTGCCGATTGCCACACGAAAAAAGCCCGGCCATTTCTGGTCGGGCTTTAGTTTGACGAATTCGAATGATGGGCCTTACTGGACAGTCGGGCCGGCACATCGAATCAAATGGTCTTTGTCGATGTAGACAACTTCGACTGACTGATCCACATGGCTGAATGGAATTGGCCAGTAAGATCGAATGGTTTTGTCGTAGTAGACTGTGCATTTGTAGTGACAGTGGTGCAGGCGGCATGGGCCAACCAGCGGATAAACTTTGCATTCATCCAGTCGATCAACCATTGGTTCCACAACGATACGCACGTTGTTCATCTGAGTCTCCTGGACGAACGCGAAGCCACCGGCTGGCGTGTCAGGCAGAGACCGCATGACCTGATCTTCGCTTGGCGGGTCAACGCAGAATACGTCCCCTTCGACCGGATCGAGGACAGGCGTGCGATCGTAGCGTTCCTGAGTCCAAAGTTTGTCCTCGATCTGCTGACTTTGATAGGCAGAAATCGGGATGATCGGAAGCGTTCTCCAGAATGTCATACCTCGCCATGCAACATCGATGAATCCACCGGTTAACAGACATCCGCTGTTTGTCATCGTAGACAGACATATGACTGCCACTACTATGTTGCGTCGCAACTTGCTGCCAAGCGTCTGCATGGGTTTCTTCCCGGTTTTCATCGAAGGCGATTTCATGAATCAAATCCTGGCTTTAAGGTGAGGTGTCACTGATCCGCAACAACCAAACCCAGAGTCTGCACGCCAAAACTAAGGCGTCTGTCTTTGTATCGAACGAACATTTCTCCTGACTTGTGAAAATGTTTCGATTTTGCCGGTCAAGTTGTAAGAATCGAAGGTAACGGTCGTAACGACGTTGCACGAAACTGCCGAAATCGTGCTCCGTCTTGATTTCCAAAGCCACACCGGCAGTTATTGCTGGTCTTTGAACCGCATATTCGCGGGCGAATGCATCTGGCAACGAGCAGGCTATCGACTTAATCGCCACTGAGTTCACCTCAGTAGTTTTCAGGATTCTGCACTACCTCAACGAACTCATCGATGAGCCGTCGGCGCTAGCCTGGGGCCATGCAGCGAAATATGGGCGCCAAATGGCCCGCGGCTAACGCCGTCGGCTCACGAATTGACCTCCGACTGATCATCATTATTCAACTGTCGGTTCGAGGTCACTGCTCCGTGCCGCTGCGTCCAATTCCTTAAACGCTTCTCTGTTGATGCCGTCAGGAAATTGGAGTTTTTCGTCGTTTGACTTTCGGGTGCGGAGTGACGTTGTTTGGTGTTTCGCCGCATTTTGGAGAAGCAAACATTGCTCGCGAGTTCCAAGGAGCTGGATTTGGCGTTCCGATCTCGCATCAGTCCCCGTTGACGCATCAACCTCAAGGTTCTCGGCGAGAACGCTGGCAACCGGGGCCTCACGGCCCCGGCATAGGTTGTGCCGGCCTTTAAGGCCTGAAACGAACGTGGTCAACTGGTTCATGAATTACTGCTATCTAGTTTTTATGTGCTAACTCAGCGCGACACGGAGGGCTGACGCCCAGCCGCTCGCCTGGTCATGGTGGAGCGTCCTCCCAAATCTTCTCCGCATCCTTCTGCCACGTGTTGAAATCGCTGCGAAGTGGTGACACCGATTCTTCACCGGCATCCCAGCTTGCAGACGAATCAGTTGAGATGACGGCTGGGTCGCCGGACGATGCTGGCTCAATCGGTGTTGGTGTCCCTGGCAAGAAACGGGCGATACAAACGCCTGCGACAACACACGCTCCGACAACCAATGACCATCGCCGCAACGAAGATGCTCGTGTCGGGACAACGGGACATTCCTTTGGCAGCGGCACAGTTCCCGGTTGCTGCACGTGAGCCAAACAGCCTTCCAGCAACTGAGCGATCTCCGTCGCACTTGCGAATCGATCGGCTGGACTTTTCGCCAGTAACTTGTGAATGATCAGCTCAAACCACGCCGGAAACTGCGGCGAAATCTCACGCAACGGGCGAGGTGACTCATCGGTCAACCGATGCAGAATTCCATAAGTCGATTCGGCTCGGAACGGTGTTCGTCTCGTAGCCAGCGTATAGAGCACCGTGCCCAGACTGAACAAGTCGCTGCGAGCATCCACGGGTTCACCACGCGCCTGTTCGGGGGACATATACAGCGGCGTGCCGGCGATGATGCCGGTGCGAGTGATGCTGGCGTCGTCGATGGCTCGAGCGAGGCCGAAGTCGGTGAGTATGACTTTTTCTACGCTGATCTCCAGCAGAATATTGGCAGGCTTCACATCGCGATGAACCAGTCCCTGAGCATGAGCCGCTGCCAACCCGTTCGCCGTCTGCATGCCGATGCGAAGGATGTCGATCAGCTCCAGCGAGCCGACTCGATCCAGCCGCTGCTGCAGCGATTCGCACGCCACGTACGGCATGACAATGAATGGCAGCTTGCCGCTGGAATGGACGGTCAGAATCGGCATCACGTTCGGATGCAGAATTGCGGCCGTGGCCTGAGCTTCTCTGGCGAATCGTTTACGAGCGGCCCCGCTGACAGCCAGTTGCGGTGCCAGCACTTTCACCGCGACAAGTCGTTTCAATTCCGGCTGATAGCACTTGAGCACCACGCCCATACCGCCGTGCCCGATGACTTCCTGAATCTCGATGTCGCCAAGCCGTCCGATGTATTCCGCCGACGTTGCTGGATCGAGGCACTCGACGGCGAAATCCGCCGCTGAGTCCGATTCGACAACTCGCACAAATCCGATGCCTGATCGTTCAGATTCACCCGATTCGCGCGCCGCCTTCAATGTCGCACCCACACGAGTCCACGCAGCCGGTCGACCGGCGAGTTTCTCCAGTTCCCGCTGACACGCTTCGCACTGCGACAAGTGCGCGGACAAGAGTTCCTCGTCCGCCTCCGTGAGCCGGTCATCGAGTGATTGTTGAAGTAGTGTGGGGTTGCAGTTCATGTCGATTTCCAATTCGTGAGCCGCAAGGCGCTAGCTGCGGGTGAGTGTGAAGAAAAAAACACCTGCGGCGAACGTATGTTGACTTAATCGTTTAACCCGACTCGAAGAGGAGGTGCCGCGTGTTCCGCCTCCTCTTCGAGTCGGGTTAAACGGAAGCGATCTCGGCTGAGCCCAAATCAACACCCGCGGCTAGCGCCTTGCGGCTCAATCTTCATCCAGCACCTCTTCAATGATCACTCTGATTCTCGCAAAGATCCGACTGCGGGACATGTAGACACTACCGACGCTGACGCCAAGGTCCTTTGACACTTCGGCGATCGATCGGCCTGCGACTTCCGTTTCCCAGAACACTCGCCAGGAGGATTCAAGGAACTCTGAACGCACCCGTTCAGCAGCCCAGAGAATAAGCTCCTGCTGGTACTGATGCTGCAGCTCCCCATTGACAGATGAATCGATGGCTTCTTCCAGCACGGTGAGAAAATCAGAACCTCCCTGTCCAGTAATCTGCTTGCGTTCTCGCATCATGAACTTGTTAGCCACGTTGCGTGCAACACAGCCCAGCCATCGTCGAAACGAAGCCGACTTTCCGTCCGGTTTTCAGCCTTCGACGGATTTTGCAATTGCGATCAGATCACTGCGAACCGAACAAATTGGATTGTGTCTCTCGAAGCATCCGACATTGCCAGCTGGCACGGCGCGCCGGTTGTTGCGATGGCGGACGGCAAAGTGATCGGAGTTTTTCTGGCGTCGAAATCCGGTGCGACAATTGCGACGCTGAAATAGCAAGTTGACCACGCGACCGGCCAGCGGGAGACGTGGGTCCCCTGATGACTGACGTGTCCGAGCGGTCACTCAGAGGATTAACATGCCCCGCTCGTCATAAACATCCGTCGATTTGAACCACGTGAAGTACTTCTTGAGATACAAAGACCATGCAACGCATCTAATTCTCACAGGAATCAGAACTGCCAGGTCGTCGCGCTGGAAATCTACTCGGCAGTCAGGATTCCCGCAATGCAGGCTGTCATGCAGCACGCGAGCGAGCCTCCCAGCATGGCGCGCATGCCGAGCTGCGTCAGATCTTTGCGGCGTTCCGGAGCCATTGCTCCGATTCCGCCAATCTGAATTCCGATGGAAGCAAAGTTTGAAAAGCCACACAAGGCGTATGTGGATATCAGGATCGCTCGTTTAGAAAGCATCGGTGCCACACCCGTTGCAGCATCGCCCATCATGACATCCAGTTGCGAATAAGCCACCAGTTCCGTTGCAACCATTTTAATTCCAAGCAGCTGTCCGACTGCTGAACATTCTTTCCATTCAACACCCATCAACCATGCAATTGGTGAGAATACAACACCAAGAATGCTGGACATCGTCAGCGGTTGCCAGTCGCCGTGCCCGATTTGTTTAAACACCCACTCTGATCCATGAGTCAATCCATAATCCACCATAGCAATCAGACCAAAGAACGCCAGCAGCATGGCTCCAACATTCAGTGCCAGCTGAAGTCCATCCGCAGCACCTGCCGAAGCGGCTTCGATCAAGTTCGAAGTCTCTCGCGGCATTTTGTGTTTCGAAAGCCCCAAAGTCTCCGGAATATCGACTTCAGGCTGCAGCACTTTCGCAATCAGTAAGCCTGCGGGAGCAGAGATCACTGAAGCGGTCATGAGATGACCGGCGTCGATGCCCCACCCAACATATAACGCCATGACCCCGCCAGCTACGGTAGCGAATCCGCCTACCATAATGGCCATGAGTTCTGATCGCGTCATCTTCGAGATATACGGTCGCACAACAAGCGGAGCCTCCGTCTGTCCGACAAAAATATTCGCAGAAGCCGAAAGACTTTCGGCACCGGAAGTTCCCAGCGTTGCCTGCATGATTCCGCCAAGAATGCGAACAACAAACTGCATGACCCCAAGGTGGTACAGCACTGCCATCAATGCCGAGAAAAAGATAATGGTTGGCAAAACCTTGAATGCGAAATAATGGTCTCGAAAGTTTTCCCCGAAGACTTTTTCGTTGCCCACATCGACAAAGTCCATCAGTGTGTTAAAGCAAGCGCCGGCTGCCTGAAAAAAACTTCTCCCTGAGGCTGTCTTGATTGTTAGCCATGCAAAAACAACTTGCAGCAACGTTCCTCCCACGACAACTCGCCAGGGAAATCGCAACTTGTGCGAACTCATCAGCCATGCAAGAAAGATCATGACGAGATAGCCGAACGACGCTATGTACTGATGCATGTAGTTTGCTTTGGCTTAAAACTGTCGTTTGCTTTGGCTTAGAACAATGTGTAAATGAACGGTGCCGCAGCGGTACTGGTCAACAATAACAAAGCCCCCAGACACAACAGAACCAACACAATCGGCCCCAGCCACCATTTCTTGTTGGTTGCGAGAAATTCCAGGAACTCACGAATCAAGGAAGTATCGCCTTCTGATTCGGCGATCTGCGAAAAGTCTGTTTTAGAATCTTCTGGCTCAGTCACAACTGTTGCTCCGGTGAGTTGGGCAGTTTTCCCAAACAGGTTCAATTTGAAAATTCAAAATTGCTTTAAATAACGTCGCAAGCTTGTTTGCTGAGTCTTTTCTTCCCAATAACTTTCGACATCTGGCTTCTTCAACCGCAATGGATCGTGCCCCAGGACTCGAAGCACAAAGCCGACCGGCGCAAATATGCCGAAATACAGCAGCATCAGAATGATGCGAGACACAAGCCAGCCAATCGGAAAGGCAAGAATCATCCATCCTACAAAAATGGGTTTGAGCAATCGAGGAAAAAACAAACCCGGCACGCCAACACAAACCGCTAGTTCCCAAACAACGATCGCTGCAGTCGTATTGTGGCTGCGAAAGTATTGGGACAGTGCGATCCCGCCGAAGAACAAAATCCACAGTCCCGCAAACTGCCGGAGCATGCGGTTGTCAGGATTGCGAGGTATTTCAGAAAAATCCATGCACTAGTCCAGTGAGAATTGGGCAAGATACAATTCACGTTGAGCGGCAGTTTGTTCCGTTTGATTTTGGGATTTGAGTATTACGCAGTTTTCCAGAACCAGCACGTCCATTTCGGTAGCCATGAAACATCGCAACGCATCATCAGGAGTACACACAATCGGTTCGCCGCGGACGTTGAAGCTGGTATTCACCAGAACCGGACACCCCGTCTGCTTGTTGAATTTGGCCAGCAACGAATGTAGCCGAGGATTGCGGATGTGATCCACGGTTTGCAGTCGAGCTGAATAATCGACGTGCGTGACCGCCGGTATCTGAGACCGGGCGACATTCACTCGCTCACAAAGATCTGCTGATTTTGACATGACGCGCTGATCATTGTCCGTCAATTGTGTCCGCTTGTTGCCCGCAACATCCGCGACGATCAGCATGTACGGGCTTTCGTGCTGAGTCGCAATGTCAAACCACTCCGACGCCGATTCCCGCAGAACGATCGGCGCGAACGGGCGAAAGCTTTCGCGATATTTGATCTTCACGTTCATCACCGACTGCATTTTCGGTGACCGCGAATCACCTAGAATACTGCGCCCCCCCAGTGCGCGCGGACCGTATTCCATGCGTCCC
This sequence comes from Candidatus Kuenenia sp., assembly GCA_043758225.1. Taxonomy (GTDB): domain Bacteria; phylum Planctomycetota; class Planctomycetia; order Planctomycetales; family Planctomycetaceae; genus SXXK01. The sequence goes on from JAYVNW010000192.1 coordinate 9,716, forward strand.
TGAAACCAACCGACGACGTTTTCGTCCGCAAGCAATCGAGCGACATGCTGAGTCAGGGACTGTTCATCATCAAATTGTTGAAACGTCACTCCGGCCTGTTGGAGACACGTTGAAATCTGTTCGCCGGTATATGCAGGGCCCAGCAAACTGCCTGATTGAGAATCAATCGTCGATGTGACTCGCGGCTTATTCAGCAGTTGATACCAGACAAACTGCGCAGCCCCGAGCGCTCCACCGGCATCACCAGATGCAGGCTGCACCCAGATATCATCAAAGGGACCTTCGCGCAACAGACGACCGTTAGCCACGCAATTCAACGCAACGCCACCGGCTAGAACAAGATTCTTCATTCCTGTTTGCTGGTGAACGTGTCTTGCGATCGTCAGAACGATCTCCTCCGTGACCAGTTGAATACTGGCCGCCATGTCCATGTGTTTTTGTTCAAGCTGCGATTCCGGCTGACGTGGCTTCATTCCGAACAGAGCGCTGAAGGCATCGTTTGTCATCGTCAAACCTTGACAATAATTGAAGAACTTCATGTTCATCCAAAAACTGCCATCAGGCTTAACATCAATCAGGTGCTCACGAATGCGATCGGCGAACTCCGGCTTGCCGTAAGGAGCCAGGCCCATGAGTTTGTATTCACCGCTGTTGACTTTGAATCCACAGTGATATGTGATCGCCGAATAAAGCAGCCCAAGCGAATGAGGAAACCTAATCTGCCGCTCGAACTGGATTTTGTTGCCTTTGCCTGTTCCCCATGCAGTCGTGCACCATTCTCCGACACCATCCAGGGTGAGGAAAGCCGCCTCGAAAAACGGACTGGAAAAAAATGCGCTGGCGGCGTGGCTTTCGTGATGCTCCGTGAAAACCAGCTTCGTTTTTGAAGCACCGGGCAAAGCTTTTCTTATCGTACGGTGAATGTAGAGTTTGTCCTTCAGCCAAACCGGAATCGCCATCGCGAAGCTACGAAAACCAGCCGGCGCGAATGACAGATAGGTCTCGAGCAGCCGTTCAAACTTCACCAGCGGCTTTTCGTAGAAGGCGACGAAATCCAGATCCGACGGCTGCAACCCGGCCTCATTCAAGCAATACTTTACAGCCTCCGCTGGAAAATCCGAATCATGCTTCCTGCGTGTAAACCGTTCTTCCTGGGCTGCAGCGATGATGCGACCATCAACAATCAACGCCGCCGCGCTGTCATGATAGAAGGCTGAGATTCCAAGAATTGCCGTCATGCTGTTTGTCTTGCGTCGCGGGTGCGTTTATCTCGTCAGAATTCGAATCGATTTCCCCGACGGAAATCTACCTTCGAACCTGCAACCAGCAACCAGCAACTGCATGAATCAATTTCGTGCACTCCATGTCAGATCCTGGCATCCTGTAAGATCGAAACGATAACAATCCAAGTCATATTAACAACCACTTTGCATTGTTACCGCAAGTAATTTGCCACTCAAACGTTCAGTTTAACGCGAACAGCACCACGTTCATTCTTGAAACAGGAGATGGCACAGGTATTGCCATATCTAAGTCAGCCACGAAAAAGCGGCAACTCGGTAGCCGGTAGATGACACGACGTGACCCCGCAACATGGCACGTTCACCAACGATTGGGAAACGGACGGCTCTGATATTCTTTCCCTGGATATTTTCTGTAAAAGACCGCAACAATGCGACACCACAGACTTGCTTCAGTATGTATTCTTTTGGCTTGCGTGGGATGTTCGGCAGCCACAATCGCACCGTCGAATGGTGCCGCAAAATTCCCAGTTGGACAAAATCATACGTCCGACCACGGACTTACGATAAGTAGTATCGTGGGAAATTGGGAAGCATCACATCTTGGACATCAAATACTGACTGCACGTCCAGACGGCACCGCCACGATTGAAATGTCGTTAACACCAATGGCTGCAGTGCTCTACGGACGACATGTCACACTCAATTTACGATGGACGCTCAACGGAAATCTGCTCACGCAGCAAATCATCGGTGGATCACCAGCGAACAGCGTTAAGAAACTCATTGCGAAGTTTGGCGGAACGCAATGCTATCGGATAATGGAATGTCAATTCGATCACCTACTGGTCTCGAACAGCAATAGTGACAGCGAACCAATACGATGGACTGCTGTATCGTCCGTAAAATAAGTTCGCAGGCTAGAGACGACGGGCGACTGTATACCGACTTCGCCCTATGCAACACGACAAACCTGTCGCTGACCCTGGCGTCGAATGAAGGCCGCATAGTCTTCGGGCGTATCAATTCCGGCAGCGGCGTGATTCACAACCGACACCGCGATCGATGCACCACTCTGAAGAGCTCGAAGCTGTTCCAGCTTTTCCATTTGCTCCAAAGGCGAAGGCGGCATCGTCGTCAGTTTCAAGAGGAAGTCGCGACGATAGGCATACAACCCAACATGCAACAACCATGGTGACGGCTCACCATCACGAAAAAAGGCTTCGATCGGCTGATCGCGACTGAACGGAATCGGCGAGCGGCTGAAATACATTGCTCGACCGTTAACATCGGTCACGACTTTGACGCAGCTCGGATCTCGCACCACATCCGGGGAAGTGATTGGAGCAGCAACCGTCGCCATTTGACAATTGGAAGTTCGCAGTTCACGAACCAGCGAGGCCACAACTTTTGCTTCCAATTCTGGCTCATCGCCCTGCAAGTTGACGATCACGTCTGCGTCCGGAAAGCTGCGACGAGTCAGCTCTGCAATCCGGTCGGTGCCGCTATGATGTTCGCCGGTCATTTCTGCTCGACCACCGAACGACGTAACAACATTGACTATTTCCTGGCTGTCGGTGGCAATCACCACGTCATACAATTCGGGGCATTGACAGGCCGTTTCCCAAACGTATTGAATCAACGGTTTTCCCGTGGCGTTCAGAAGAAGTTTGCGAGGGAGGCGTGTTGAATGCAGGCGTGCGGGAATAATTCCAACGATTTTCATAGTAAACGTCCTTGTTCGCGCGGTTGACCAGTTCCATTCCAGTCTTTGAAAGGGCAGTCTAGACCGTTTTGGCTATTCCTGTCAAAATGAACATCGAATTAGGAAAATTCCCTGCGAGACGGATTGGCTATTTTTCGTACTGATTTACAGCAGTGAACGGATTCTACTGATGAAAATCTTCTTTTCCGCTGGAGAACCCAGCGGTGACCAGCACGCTTCTCACTTGATTCAGGAACTGCAATCAAGACGTCCGGATTTTGTCGCAGAAGGTTTCGGCGGCCCACAGATGTCGCAAGTCGGCTGCAATCTTCTGTTTGAACTTACTGAACTCGCTGTCATGGGATTTCTGCGTGTCATCCCGATGCTGGCGAAATTCCGACGACTGGTGAAGCAGGCCGAAACACACTTCACAGCCAATCCACCCGACGCAGTAGTGCTGGTCGACTTCCCTGGCTTCAACTGGTGGATCGCAAGAGCGGCGAAAAAACGAGGCATCCCTGTCTACTATTATTTGCCGCCGCAACTGTGGGGCTGGGCTCCGTGGAGAATCCGTCGAGTCCGCAGATGGGTCGATCATGTCATCTGCGCGTTGCCATTCGAACATGACTGGTACAAATCTCGTGGCGTCAACGCGACATGGGTTGGTCACCCATTTTTTGACGAAGTTGCCAAACACAAATTGAATGCTGAAACGATGCGTACACTGAGTCCGGATCGACTCACGAAATGTGCGGTCGCAGTTCTGCCAGGCTCACGAAATCACGAGATCGAGAAGAACTGGCCGGTAATGCTGGAGATTATCAAACGAGTCTCACGTTCAGTGCCAACTGTCCGCTGGATCGTCGGCAACTATCGTCCTCAGCAGTTGGCTCGCTGCCAGGAAATGCAGATGAATGCAAATATTTCTGCACCGCTGGAATACTTCACCAGCAGCACATCAGAAGTCATCGAATCGTCGGACTGCTGTTTCATGGTAAGCGGCTCAATCAGCCTTGAATTGCTCGCACGCCGGACACCCGGAATTGTATTGTACCGCGTCCCCACAATCGGACGCTTCTTTTCACGCTTCCTGATGAACTGTCGATTTATCACTCTGCCGAATCTGATCGCCGATCAGGAAGTCATGCCAGAATTCATCTCCAATGGAGATCCCGAACCCGACATTCAGAAGATTGTCAGCTTACTCACAGAATGGGTTTCTAAACCAGAAGTGCTCGCTGCACACAAGGCGACACTCTCCAAACTCGCAGGACACGCCACGACAGTCGGTGCCACTGAACGTACCGCCGACCTGCTTCTGAGTCTGATGTCGCACGCAACGGTCACAACAACCGCAACCGAAGAATCTCGCATGATCCTCCCATTCCGCAGAGACGCAGCCTGACCAGAGACGGTAGGTCCTTTCTGCCGGAAAAGACTTCGCAGCAACGCTGCGACCGGCGACCAAACAAGTTGCCACACCTCACTCAGGCCGACGTGGACCACGCTCGCGTTTGTCGGTTGCGCAGAGCTTTTCCTCGTATTCGGTTCGCCTTATGGCGAAAGGCCTGCTCCGCAAGCAGGACCTGCATCGCGCTGCTCAAATCGATCGACCCAGTGTTGATGGCGACTATGCTGCGTTGTGAACGCTGGGACGAGACACCAGCCATGCTGATAGCATCGTCAGCAGTACCGTGGCGATGAGGGTTACTGCCACGCAAGCCAACATTGAAGGCAGTTCTGCGGTGATCGGAAGAGTCTGGTCGTACAGCAGTCGCCGCAATCCGGCAACACCGTACGTCAGCGGATTGATACGAATCAGCCAGTACAACCAACCCGAATCGCCGCCCGGGAAAAACGCGCCGGAGACCAGCCACATCGGCATTAGAAAGATGCTCATGACAGCGTGAAATCCCTGAGTCGAATTCATCGGCCATGCGATGATGAATCCCAGCGCAGTGAGTTCAGCGGCGATCAGTACCAGAAAGCCGGTGGCCATCATCATTCGCGAAATCGACCATGTGACTTCAATGGGAGAACCGAGTCCAACTGCGGAAATCAGCGGACCGATCAGCAGGAAAAGTCCCGCTTGAAGAATGGCGAGAATTGTTCCAGCCGCAAGTTTGCTCAGCACAATCGACAGGCGAGAAATCGGAGCCACCATGATGCCCTGCAGGAATCCTTCGCGACGGTCTTCAATGATGGAGATCGTCGAAAAGATTGCCGTAAAAAGCACGATCAGTGCTGCAACACCGGGCAGAAAATATTCCTGATAACTAACAGCATGGGACAAACCGTCGGCCCATGTTGGTGCCTTGAAGGAACTCCTCAGGCCGGCACCAAACAGAATCCAGAAAATGATCGGTTGTCCGACCGCGCCAATGACACGCGTACGTTGACGGAGAAAGCGAATCAGTTCACGCTTCGTCAAAGCGACCACGGCATTGAATTGAGTCGGCTCACTGTTCATTGTTGTCTCCAGACTCTGAAAGTGAGCGACCGGTCATTTGCAGAAAGACGTCCTCCAGTGACGGACGAGTCAGTTCCAAACTGACTATTTGATCTCCAAACGACTGCATAATCTGACGAATCTGTTCAGCCGGATTGCTGGCACGCAGCGTCACTCGATTACCCTGCAAATCCGCATGGCCACCAACCAGTGTTCGCAATGAATCGATGTGGCTGGCAGCATCACGCAATCGAACGGTCAAACGTTCGCCATCCAGTTGGCTCTGCAATTCGGCAGGAGTGCCCTCGATCACGGTGCGACCGCGATCCAGCAGCAGCACGCGGTCGCAGAGTTCAGCTTCCGGCATTAGATGCGTGGCGACGATGATTGTCGTCCTATGAGACTGTTGTTGAGCGGTGAGGAGTTCCCAGAATTCCTGACGAGCTCGCGGATCAAGGCCGCTGGTAGGTTCATCGAGCAGCAGAACTTTGGGGTCGTGCATCATGCCTTTGGCAAGTTCGACGCGTCGCTTGAGTCCACCAGAAAGTGTACCCACGATGGCTTGTTTGCGATCAGCAATACCGAATTGCTCCAGCATTTGATCGACGCGGTTCTTCAATGTTGAGCCAGACATCCCATAAATGCTGCCGTGGCATTTCAGGTTCTCGGCCACGGTGAGACGTACATCAACGGCTGGCGATTGAAACGTGACACCCAGTTGCCGGCGGACGGCAGATTGCAGCGTGCGCACATCAAAGTCACAGACTGTGAGTTGACCCGACTGCATGGGAATGAGCGTTGCCAGCAGCCGGAATAATGT
>JAYVNW010000193.1:0-4730 GCA_043758225.1 Candidatus Kuenenia sp.
ACCAGCGATTTTGGACGACTTGGAACTCCGCCAACTCATCCGGAGTTGCTTGACTGGCTGGTGAAAGACTTCGTTGAACACGATTTCAGTGTCAAGCATCTGCACCGACTGATTCTTACGTCTGCCACATGGCAGCAGTCAGCGCAACATCCTGATGCGACTCAAAAACAAGCCATCGACCCTGCCGACAACTTATTGTGGCGATCTCGAATTCGTCGGCTTTCAGCGGAGCAGATTCGCGATGCCATGCTGACCTGCAGCGGTGAACTGCAGAAGAATCTCGGCGGCCCCAGTGTCGATGCAAAGTCACCTCGTCGCGCGGTCTATGTGAAGAGTTTTCGAAATACGCCAGATACTTTCATGGCTGTATTTGATATTGCCAATGGTTTACAGAGCACCAGCGAGCGGACGGCTACGACGACGCCCGTTCAATCATTGCTGATGATCAATGGCGATTATCCGCTTGGGCGAGCAAAGAATTTTGCTGAGCGAATTGCGATGACTCATTCTGCCCCGAAGCAGCAAGCCGTCGCCGCGATCGAAATGGCCTGGGGACGTGAGCCGACAGCAGACGAACTGGAATGGTCGCTTGGCTTTTTGACGACTGAGATTCCAACGTCGGGCGAACCATTACTGGCTGCAGCGGAGTCTGAGCCTGCATCACAAGGTGGCGAAGATTCGCAGGTTGCCTCAGGCCAAAATGAAGCAAAAGAAAAACCTTTGAGCAGGCAAGAAGAACGGCTGATCGATTTCTGTCATATTCTATTCAATTCCAACGAGTTCCTTTACATCGAATAAACCCGACCGGAATGCACGACATGCAGGCGTTAACAACTCGACGACGATTGCTCGAAACCAGCGGCATGGGCTTTGGCGCTTTGGCGTTGAACTTCATGGCTGGTCTAGAAACCGTAACCGCAGCGGAACAACGTCTCGCCCATCGGATTGCCAGGGCGAAGAGCGTCATCTGGTGTTTCATGGAAGGTGGTCCAAGTCATCTGGACCTGGTCGATCCCAAGCCATTGCTGAACGAATTGGCCGGTAAGCCACTTCCATCCAGCTTTCGTGAACCGATCACTGCGATGGGAGAAAGAGGCGCGCCGCTGCTGGCGGCTCCGCGAACATGGACGCAGCATGGCGACGGCGGCATGTGGGCATCCGAATGGATTCCTCACATTGCGACCTGTATGGATGACATCGCCGTGATTCGGTCGTGCTGGACCAACGGAATCAACCATGCAGGTGGCGTATGCCAAATGAACACGTGTATTAACTTTGCTGGACGTCCTTCGCTTGGTGCATGGGTGAATTACGGTCTCGGCTCTGCCAACGACAACCTGCCATCGTTTGTAGTGATCTGTGACACCAACGGCCGTCCTGTGAATGGAACTCGCAATTGGGGTAGCGGTTTCATGCCTGCCACCTATCAGGGAGTTCAATTAGCGGGGGGCAGTGATGAACCGATTTTTAACTTAAATTCACCAAAGGGGTATTCGTCCGAACGGCAATCAGCGAAGCTCAACTTACTGCATCAGTTTAATAAAAACTATGCAGCGGCTCGGCCCCAGCAATCGGAGCTTGACGCACGATTGCACAGTTATGAACTTGCCTTCCGCATGCAGGCTCAAGCGCCGGTTGCTGTTGATCTGGGATCAGAAACACCCCAGACACAGCATCTGTACGGCATGGATGAAAAAGAAACCGAAGTCTTTGGGCGCAACTGCCTGCTGGCTCGGCGAATGGCGGAACGAGGAGTGCGATTCGTGCAGCTTTACAATGGTACTGGCAGCAAGTGGGATTCTCATTCTGGCATTGAAGCGAATCATTCACGACTGTGCAAATCCATGGATAAACCTGTCGCCGGCCTGATTAAAGACTTGAAACAGCGGGGTTTGCTGGATGAAACTCTGGTCATCTGGGGCGGCGAATTTGGTCGCACACCGATGAGCGAAAAAGGTGACGGCCGAGATCACAATCCAACGGGATTTTCAATCTTCATGGCTGGCGGCGGCGTCAAAGGTGGCCAGGCCATCGGAGCCACCGACGACCTTGGTCTCTACGCCGTCGATGACAAAATGCATGTCCACGACATCCATGCGTCAATTCTGGGGCTGATGGGACTGGACAACATGCAGCTCACCTACAACCACAAAGGTCGGCCGGAACGTCCGACAATCAACGAGGGAGTCTTCAACAAAAGGTTAACGCACACTCTTTAAAAGTGAATCACGCGCGATGTCTCGACGGAGCATGTTGATTCGTGAGGCATACTGTAGGCGCTCGGCAGACGTCTGAATCCGTTTCAATTGTGATGAAAAGTCAGCATCGACTTCACCGTTCGGATCTACCTCGCGAATCATTGCGTCAACCAGCCATGGGCCATGCAGCGCGATCAGGTGGTCTTCTGCGGAGGCATACGCCTGAGCCGATCCAGGATCACCCTGACGCGCGCAGCGTCCGATTAACTGTCGATCCATACGCGACGATGTCTGACATTCGGCGACAATGACGTGCAAGCCTCCGTTCGCCCTGACCTCGGAATGCAAATGAATATCCGTTCCACGTCCAGCCAGATTCGTGGCAATGGTCACACTTCCAGGATGCCCGGCGCGACTGACGATGTCAGCCTCAGCAGCATCCTGCAGTCCGTTCAAAAGCTGGTATTCGATATTCAGCGACGCGAGTTTCGCGGCTATGATCTCACTGTCGAAAATGGATCGTGTTCCGATCAGCACAGCGCGGCCCAATTGCTGCACCAGCAAGACGTCCTGAGCAATCGCCTGATATTTCGAGCTGTTGTCGATAAAGAATCTCGTCGGCAACACGTTGCGCTGTGATGGGACGCGCAGTGGAATCGGTTCGACTGTCAGTGTGTAGACGTCGGACAATTCTCTTTCGCAGCCGACGGCCGTTCCTGTCATTCCAGACAGGTTTTCATAGAGTCTGAAGAATCGCTGTCTGGTGATTTGGGCTACGGCTTGCTTTTCAGCGGTGATCGGCAGGTTCTCGGCGGCTTCAATGGCCTGATGCAGGCCGTCCTGCCATGAGCGATCTTCAAAAATCCGCCCCGTTGTTTCATCAACGATTCGAACTTCGTCATCCTGCACCACGTAGTGCACGCCACGTCGAAAAAGATGCCGGGCTCGCAGTGCCTGCTGCACGTATTCAGTCCACGGGCGAGCGAGTTGCAGCACTGGAATGGCAACATCCTTCGCATGGCAACGCTGCACTCCGGCTTCGGTCAATGCCACACGGCCGCTCGACGCTTCTACGATGTATTCCAAGTCTGGCTGCAGAACTTCCGCCAGTGCTTTTGCAATCAAATGTGCGTCGGCATCTGGTCCGGGCTGATTTGAGCCGAAGCTGAGCACCAGTGGCGAACCTGCATCATCGATCAGGACACTGTCGGCTTCGTCGACGACTCCGTACGCCAGACCTCGTTGCATTGTGGGGCGACGCGAAGTCGACTTCTGTCGCAGATTGTTCAGCAATCGGTCCCCGAGTTGTTGTTGCGATCTTTCGCGCAGCGTCAGTTGATCACGAAGGTAATCGAAACCAAATTCATGGCCCGTTCCATACGTAACGTCAGCATCATAGGCGGGTGTTTTTTTTGAGGCATCTTCTCGTTCAGGCAGTAAGGCGACGGAAATACCCAATGGAACCGCAACTTTTGAGGCAAGGTGATGGTCCCGCTCAGCGAGGTAAATATTTGGCGTAATAACATGCACGCCGCGTCCTGTCAGCGAAAGATGCAGTGCGGCTGTCAAAGCCACAAAAGTCTTACCTTCACCCGTCTGCATTTGTGCGATACAACGCCGTGTCATCGCAATCGCCGCCAGAAGCTGCACATCGTACAAGTTGACATTGATCGAGCGTTTTAAGGCCTCCGCCACCAATGCCAATCCGGCGATCAGCAGATGCGGCGCGGTTGGTGTCTGTCCTCGTGCCATTTCGCGACGAACAAGTTGCACTTCATTCAGCAGTTGTTCCAATGACAATGAATGCAGTGATTCCGTCAGCGCGCGGATATGAGGAATGAGCTCGAGCGAAGTCAGCCGAGCAAGATGCTTAGATGCCGCTGGGCGTGGAGCCGACTGGTGTTGAGGACGATCTATGGTGACCAGTGTTTCAGACATTGTCTCAGGACTCCCTGGGCGAGACCAATCATAGTCGACACTGAACGACATGGGTCGGCGTACCGGCAACTCAAACAATGAACTTCCTGCTATTTGGTACCAAATGAATGGCCGCCAACTGACGCCGGCCGTACGGCATTGTTTTTTTCGACAGGCCGCTGATCCGGCGAACTTGGACCACCTACACGAACTGCGGGAGCTGAAACTGGTCGAGACCATTCCGCGGGCGGACGCCCACTGTCTTCCAGTGTCTGCGTCGAACGGGGACTTGCTGTTTGAAGGGCTCGTTGTTCGGTTTCTTCTGCAGTCTGTTCCGCACGTGTAGTCATCCATTCATTTTCCCCAGGCTGAATGACCGGAGATTCGTGCCGCGACCGCAACAATGTTCCTGTTGCCCGTCGGAGCTGAATGAGCGACAGTGCATATCCTGTCTGTGCCTGCACAAAGGACGATTCTTCATCGGCCAGGCGTTCGTAGCCTCCGAGCAGATCTTCCAGCAGCAGTATTGTCGAATCTTCAATCATCGGCAATGTGTTGAATCGATCCTGCAGGTAGGCGACTTCGTTTTGTGCCGCGACCATTGCCTGATACTTA
>JAYVNW010000194.1:0-2278 GCA_043758225.1 Candidatus Kuenenia sp.
CGGTTGCCGGTCCTCAAGGAATGGTGTCAGCCGTCGAATATTTCGGCATCCGATCAAGGAGTGACGGCGGGACTAAAACAAAGAATACTCGTGGTGGACGATAACCGCGATTCGGCCATGAGCCTGGGCATGATGCTCAAGCTGATGAACAACGAGATTCAAACTGCCCACGATGGCCTCGCCGCCGTGAAAGCCGCCGAGCAATTCCTGCCCGACATGATTTTGCTCGACATTGGCCTGCCGAAGCTGAACGGTTACGACGCCTGCCGCCGCATCCGGGAGCAGCCGTGGTCGAAGGGCATGTTGATTGTCGCCTTAACCGGCTGGGGCCAGGACGAGGACCGTCGCCGCTCGCAGCAGGCCGGATTCGATCATCATCTTGTGAAGCCGGTCGACATGGCCGACATCAATCGGCTGTTGGCTGAGGCAAAGCCGTGAAGCCTTCCCGGACCTCGCTCGACTGTAGGCGGCATCTCGGCCTTCGCTAACCGGATCCAACGATTTTCGACCCGCCTTCCGCCGCGACAGAAAAGAAAGGAGCGATATGATATGAAGCGATGGTGAACGAGACCGACAACCCGTTTGGAACTGGAGTTCGCTGGCGGCGACGTTCAGGGTCTGACAATTCACATCAGTCTGGCGAGTCCCCTTCAGCTGTTGCGAGTTTTTGCAGGACTGCATCCGGCCGAACGTCTTGCTTCAAGTCCTGAAGGTCAGTGATTTCGGTCGTATCGACTCCAAGACGAGAGGCGATCGCATCGGCCAATCGGAGTAGGCGAGTGATTTCGTGCTCGGCCAGTAAATTGATCTGCACATCGAGATCAGCGCGTTGATCAGCGATGCGAGCGTCGCGCTTCTGGGACATGAGGACGAATGCTGACAGAAATATGGCCTCCAGCGAGACGATTGTGGTCAGCATTCCGAAAGGAAACGGATCGAATGCCTTCGCGTTTGAGAGTGACACATTCCAGAGGATCCAACTGCCGAACCAAATGACGTGTAGAGCAAGGAACGCAAGGCTTCCGGCGAATCCTGTAATCGCATTCGCCATGCGTGCTCCGATTCCCCTTGAGCGTTCCACATCCTGCCGCGCAGCAACCATAGCCGAAATGTTGCGTTCGATGGCTGGAGCAACCGAGCGAGCTGAGTCAGGTTTTGGAGTGTGACTTTGAGAGGACATCACATCGGGCTTCATAAAAGAGATTGGATGGCTGCGGCCAGTTGCTCTGGGGGCGGCGCGATTGGAGGGTGATGGATCAATCATCATTATCGTGGAAACTCAGCAAGCCGAAAATCATCGACAAGCGAGCAAGTTTTTGCGTGCTTTACACGCGAGCTTCTGCGAAAGAGTCCATTCCCGTCACCAAGTCGCTGTTATGCCGAGAAGGAAGCCACCGTTTGCGGGGCCTTCATCACTTCGAGCAGGGAATCCATGCGAATCGGTTTTGAGAGCCATCCATCCACAGGTAGTGTCGAACTGAACTCGTCACGAGTCGAACCGCTGACGCCGAAGACTCGCAGGTTGTGCAGCCTGATGTCGTCACGGATCAACTTCATCAGGGAAGGACCGTCCAGTTCCGGCATGTGCATGTCCAATAGTACCAAATCGGGAATGTCGTGGTCATGCAGGTAGTCGAATGCTTCACGACCGTTGCCCGCAGTTGTGACTCGAACGCCAGAAAGTCGCAAACAATCAGCAAGCAATTCTCGCTCGTTTGCCTGGTCTTCTACGATTAACACTTGCAAAGAGTTCAAGGGCAGCCGTTGGTCGGGAGTCATCCGTTCGAGATCGTTGAGTTCAGACAACACAGTGTTCAACCGCCCGTCAGAGTCGGTCGCGCGGCCCAGTTCAAGTTGCAGCTTCAGTAACTGCAATTTCAGAGTGAGTTCGTTGAGCTTATTCTTCAATTCGTGCTGTCGAACCCGTTCCCCGGGCGTCATTGCGATCGTCGGGCTGGTATTCTCAAACGCAGGAGTTCGGTCCAGCAGTTCTTCACGCATGATTTGTACATCGAACGGTGCTTCAATCCCAAGTTTGGTCACCGAACCATGTGACCGCAAAACTTCGATCGAAATGCCAAGTCCTGGAAAGACAATTTTCTGGCCGGGCTGTCGAGAAAGTACAAGCATAACACTGACCTCCATGAACCATGAATTCAGCCACCGACGATGACTCCCGCCATTCGCCATTCTGTGGACAATCCTTCGCGGTGGACATCATGCAACCACCATACCAATCCGAGGTGAAATCCATCTCAACGCCGGGAAAGGTTATCAG
>JAYVNW010000195.1:0-1987 GCA_043758225.1 Candidatus Kuenenia sp.
CTCGGTAGCCTTGAGCTCGCGGCGAAATTGTTGCCCGGGTTTCTGCATTAGCGCGAGTACTTTTGGTCTCCGTTTGTTGACTCGCGGTTCGACGCCACCGGCACGATGACCCTTCATAACGAACAGAAGACTCATCAGGATCGGTGCCGTGCAGAAAATACAAATCAATTTCGCAGTGAGTGGATTTCGATTTTCCACGGACATCCGATCAATCAGATTGTCACAGACACATCAAGAATGTGTCTTCCAGACTCAAACATGTCTTTAGATTGAACCACGAGAATCGGAAAGGTATTCCTCGTTGGTGCCGGGCCGAGCGATCCGGGGCTCATCACCGTGCGCGGTGCGGAGCACAAAAGGCGTTCAAGGCTATCCGAAGCTTTTTCAGAAGTACGGATCCCGCCTGGTTAAGTTCTTGTCGCATGATGGCGTTCCTTGGAACAACAACCTTGCTGAAAACGCCGTGAAACTGATCGCATCGAGACGTGCGGTACTTGGAGCATCGTTTTCCGAGGACGGCATCAAAGACTGTCTTCGGCTGTTGAGCATTTACCAAACGCTTCTTCGAACGGGTGGACGTTTTCTGGAATTTCTATTGTCCGAGCAGACGGATTTGTTCCAGTTCCCTGGAGAATGATCCGCAGACTTCGTGTTGACGAACTTACGCACGTTGTGGCGAGGCCTTCTTGCGTGAGGTTGTTTTCCTGGCCGCCTTTGTTTTGGTCTTTGCTTTCTTTCCGGCTGCCTTAGTCGCCCCAAGATGCTGGACAGCTGCCTGAAGCTGTTCTGCGACCCAGCCGTTCATGCTCTTGCCGGAGACGACCGCAGCGACATTCACCTGACGGTGCAGCTCCGGCGGAATCCGCGTTACGAACGGGCCGGAAAATGGCTTATCGAGAGCCTCGCCGCGCTTCATACAAAAGGCCACGTAATCATCGACTGAATCGTGAAACGCCTGTGTCAGTTCACTGACACTGTCGCCTTGGAACGTGATCAAGTCACGGGTGTTTATGACTTCGCCGTGGAAGATGGCTGCTTCGTCATCAAACTCGACCTTACCAAAATATCCTTTGTATTCCATCATGGCGCAACTCCTGCTTCTATTACGTCAAGGCCGTCATTTCATCATTTCACTCCGTAACGATCATTACGTCACTTAAGTAGACAGCAAATTTCCGTTCTGACTCAACAACGGCTACAATAGCCGTGGGGTTGGAATTTTTGTCAGGGCATTTTAGTCTTTTCATTTTCCACTGACATTCGAAAACGAAATTACTACAGATAAATCCAGAACGGTCTTACAGACTCAAACATGTCATCAGATTCGACCACGAAAATCGGAAAGGTCTTTCTCGTTGGTGCCGGGCCAGGCGATCCGGGGCTCATTACTATCCGTGGCGCTGAATGTCTGGCGCAGGCTGATCTGGTGCTTTATGATGGCCTCGTGAATCCTTTGTTGTTGCGTCTGACAAAAGGTCGCTGCGAACGAACTGCCAGGGCTCGGCGAGATGATATCGCGATTGTTGCTCAGGCGGATATTAACGCTCGCTTGATTCAGGAAGCGCGAGCCGGACACATCGTCGTGCGACTGAAGGGTGGCGACCCCTATATTTTTGGTCGAGGCAGTGAAGAAGCGGCCGCGTTACATGATGCCGGTATTCCGTTCGAAGTGGTTCCGGGAGTCACTGCGGCCACCGGGGCCGGGGAGTATGCCGGGTTTTCATTCACTCATCGAGAGATCTCGTCGTCCGTTGCCTTTGTGACTGGACACGAAGACCCCAGCCGGGCTGACAGCCGTCTGAACTACACGGCGCTGGCGTTGTTTCCTGGCACGCTGGTGTTCTATATGGGACTCAGCCGCCTGAAAGAAATCTGTGAAAAACTGCAACTCGCTGGAATGCAGAAGACAGTTCCCGCTGCACTTGTCTGTCAGGTTTCACTGCCGAGCCAACGTGTCGTCGAAGGTACATTGGGAACACTTCCAGCT
>JAYVNW010000196.1:0-1614 GCA_043758225.1 Candidatus Kuenenia sp.
GGACGAGCGCACTTTGAATGAGGGAACAATTCCACTCATTACAGGACGCTCCTCTCTCAAATAATGACCGCTAGATAAAACAGTATAGCCGTTTGTGTACCAGCCAGCGGGCATGATATTTGGAAGGATTGCACGATTGTTCGATCGCTGAAAGACGCCTGACGCTACCGCCGCCCCATCCGCCCTCGAGCCCACGCCACCGCTTCTCTGCCCGACATCGGCCCGACAACCTGCCCGCGCGCAATCCGCGCCGCCCGGTCAACGCCGGCATGAAAGCGGCGAAGCGCACCGATGAGGGCCTGGACGTGAACCTGGAGGTCCGAGAGACCGGCCGTCGACGAACTGAAGTCCGGACACGTCAGTTTCTACCGCCCAGCGTCTCTCCGGCTCATGCGATTGGGATCGCGTCCATGACGACGATCGCAATCGCATGAGCGAGGAGAACGACCGCGCAGGCGGCTATGCCGGGAAGTGTCCCTCGGCGTGAAATAAGTGACCCGAGCCCGAGCCCAAGGGCTTCGACGGCGACGGCAAGCAACCAGAACCTTTCGACCAGCGCAAATTCAGTGCCGAACGACGTTCCCGAGTCTGCGGCCGACTACACCGCAGCCATAATCGCCAGCACGAAAGCGAACAGAGCCGCAGTCAGCGTGCCGACACCAAGCCCCGGATGCCGCTTTTCCACGTCGATCAGCGTCTGAAGCAAAATATGACTCGACTGATGTATCTCGAAGAAACGCAATTGAGTGGATGTGAGCGTTTCGAGGGATCATCGTCGCGCCCCCAATTGTAAGACTCGACACTGATTTCATCACATGGTCGGCAATCTGTCGGGACCGGGTGAGAATCCGGCCGGTGTCAGTCGTCCGGCAGGCCGTTGCTCGAGTGAACCATGGTGAACAGGTCGCTGGAGGGGAAACCCGGACCTGGCACAACGGTCTGCGAGCAACGGCCGTTGCCCCGGTCTGTGCAGAGATGTGGAGCTGCGAGAGCAGACTCATCGAAACGCTGGCTCTGGCGGACGGGGACGAAATACTCATCCCAGCCCCATGTCGATCCGATCAGCCCGTCGCCTTGGACCACGTTGCAGTGCGGGCAGATCTGCCCTTGGTAGTAGACCTGCATTATCTTGCTGTGCCGCCGGTCGTATGTTACCGGCGCTGCGACCTTCAGATCAACCAGATGCTTGCGGACTTCAACTTGCACGGCTTCCTCAATGCGTTGAGGTTGCCATTGCGGGTAGCCGTTCATAATGGCGATGGCGCTGTGGCGGCCGCAACGGCTTTCGAGAATGACAGTGGAGACGTACCAGAGGCTGAGCCACTTACCGCAGTCCTTGTTCCAACACTGGCGCATTTTCGTGGGCACCTGCACACCAGAGATGATGGCTTCCATGCGAGGTGCAATTGAACCATCCAGCAGGAGTTTCATCGCGTCGAGAAGCGGAGCGGGCAGCCGATCCGCGAACGGATTCACCGGGATGGCAAGCTTCAAGTCGTCTTCAGTCCCCGAAAGCAGGTGGTAGGGGACCAGGGCCGTCTCGACACTCTTCACGTTCCGCTGAGGCACAAGCCAGATGCACTCGATTCCGGCAGTCTCGTAGCGGTCCTGACG
>JAYVNW010000197.1:0-4265 GCA_043758225.1 Candidatus Kuenenia sp.
ACCAAATCCCATTATTGGCTACCAGGGTCAACAGTTGGCAGACGGTGGGACGGATCAGCATATTGCGTTCGTTGAACAAGATATTGTCATGGGAGACAAACTGAGAAAGAATCAATCGGTACTCAATCAGGAGATTCAGTCACAACTGTGGGAAGTGGAAACACAACGGATTCGAGTCCTGACCGATGTGCGTCAGCGATTCTATGAGGCCCTTGCAGCTCAGCGTCGAAAAGAACTGGCCATCGGATTCGAAACAGTTGCAGCAAAAGGCGTCAGTTTCGCCGAAGCGCGTGTGCGAGCGAAAGAGGGCACGCGACCGGAAGTCCTGCAAGCGGAGATCCAACTGAAGGAAGTGCAGTTGCAGCGACGCAATGCAGAGGCCGCATTTCGAGGTGCCTGGAAGCAATTGATGGCGGTAGCCGGTATGCCAGATGTGCAACCGGGGACTCTCGATGGGCAACTGTCGGTAGCTACCGCTGATCGCGACTGGGAAACCATTCAGAATCAGATACTTTCATCCAGTCCCGAACTTCAGGGTGCCCGCGCCCGGTTCGCCAGGGCTCGGGCAAATCTGGATCGACAGCAGTCACAGGCAATCCCAAACTTGTCGCTGATGTTCGGTGCCGGACAGGACAATGGCATCGGCTCCAACATGATTAATACTCAGATCGGTTTGCCGGTTCCCGTACACAACAAGAATCAGGGAAACATCGCGGCGGCACATGCAGAGTTTTGCCGGGCTTCGCATGACGTTCGCCGCACAGAGAATTCTATTCAATCGCGGCTTGCTCAGGCTCGCCGCGACTTCGAAGTTTCAGCGGCCACGGTCCTGCAATATGAGCAGGAGATTCTTCCTCGCGCTCAGGAAACACTTACGCTTGCCGAATCGGCTTACGAGGCGGGCGAGTTTGACTTTCTGCAGGTGCTGATTGTTCGCCGCACCTACTTTGAATCCAATCTCGCGTACGTCACTGCTCAGGTTGATCTCGCTCGGTCTTCAGCATTGTTGGATGGATCAGTCCTTTCGGGCGGCCTTGAATCAACTCGAGACACGGAATTTGACAGCGGTCTGCGAGATCAGTCGTTGAGCGGGCGGTAGTGCGGGATCCGGCGAGGTCTGCATGAATCAAGCAAGTCGCCGATGTTACCGTGATGGCAATTTATTTTCAGAGTTATGACTGACGGGACAGGACAACGGAATGTTAAGATCTACCTACCATGCGTTAATCGTTGTCGCGTGTGTACTCAGCGGTTCGCATTCAGATTCATTCGGTCAACACGTAGACCATTCCGTCGATCGTGAAGCATTGCCGCTTAAGTCAGATCCTGATGTGGAACCGATGACATCACAATCCGGCCCGCTTAGCCTTGAAGCGCTGGAGGCGCTGGCACTGGCAAATAATCCAACTCTGCAGCAGGGGCAGGCTCAGATTCGTGCGGCCCGAGGAGCGGCATACCAGGCTGGGCTCGCGCCGAATCCTGTTGTTGGCTATGCCAGCGACCAGGTAGGAATCAATGGGACTGCTGGTGAGTTGCAGGGAGGATACATTTCTCAGGAATTCGTGACCGGTGGCAAGCTGAAACTCAGCCGAGCGAAGTACCTGCAACGTGCGAATATCGCGCAGACAAACCTCTATGCTCAGCAACAGCGAGTCCTGAATGATGTACGAATTCAGTTTTACAATACGCTGGCATCTCAGCAATTGGTGAGTGTCCATGAAAAACTTGTGGCGAATGCTGAAGACAATCTTGAAACGCATCGTGAAATGCTCAATCTCGGCCAGACTTCGGAGTCGGACGTCCTGCGGGTTGAAGTTGAACTGCAGCGGGACCGCCTGAATTTTCGGAAAGCACAACGTGAGTTTGAACAGAACTGGCGAATGCTGACGTCTTTTACCGGTGTGGCAAATCTGTCGAATCCGGGCTTGTCCGGGAGTCTGGCTTCGCAAGACGAGGCCCTGACGTGGGACCAGGCACTCTCGCAGTTGCTATCGACAAGTCCCGAACTGCAGGCAGCTCGCCAAAAAATTCAGCACGATCAGATTACGTTGCGCCGCGAACGGGCTCAGCCCATTCCAAATCTGATGATCGATGTCAACTCGGGACGAAATTTCGAAACACATGACAACGTTGTGGGCGTCACTGCGGGAATCAATCTGCCGGTGTTCAATCGCAACCGTGGAACCATTGAGCAGGCTCAGGCCGACTTGTCACGATCCAGCGCTGAGATACGACGCATGGAACTGGAACTACAAAACCGGTTGGCCACAGAATTTCAGATGTATGAGACATCTCGTGACCGCGTCGAGGAATATCAGACAACTATACTCCCCAAGGCCAAACAGGCACACGAGATGCTTGCGGAAAGCTACCGGCAACGGCGAGCCCCATGGACGGACGCACTGACGGCTCAACGGCTGTATCTGTCGCTTGGTGCAGAATACCTTGACAATCTCAAACAGCACCGCGAAGCCGACGTGAAGATTCGTGGCATGTTGTTGACCGGCGGACTGACTGAGCCCGGCCCTCCCGTCGGCGGTGGTCATATCGACGCTGTCGCTCAGCCACGTTAGTTCAACATGAGTGTGATCTGCCGCTTGTGTTTCCCCGCCATTTATCACGAAACGAATAGACCATGACGACGCCCGATAATCGACGCAACTTTCTGGCTCAGAGCACTGTCGCAGCCACTGGCTTGTTCATAGCAGGAAGAGCAAGTGGACAAGGACAGGAAACGCAGCCACCGGTCCATCAGCACTCCGCCGCTAAAGGAGCACATGGTGACCACATGCAGAAGATGGATCATGCACAGCATGCGGTGGAAGGTGAGTATCCGCGAACTCGGCCGGGGTATGCAGGGCCCATTGGGAGTCCACAGGATCGCGGCAGACTCGTACCGGGATTGCGTGGTCCCGATGAGCCGCCCGTGCCAATTCTCGCTCCCGATTTGAAGCAGCTTGAATGGAGTCTGGTCGATGGCGTGAAGGAATTTCACTTGATCGCCGAACCTGTGCGACGAGAGCTGCTGCCAGATCTTTGGATCGACACGTATGGCTACAACGGTGACATGCCTGGCCCAACGATCGAAGTCAATCAGGGAGATCGGGTACGCATCGTTGTCCATAACAATCTTCCCGAACCCACTTCGATGCACTGGCACGGTATCGAAGTGCCAAACGACATGGACGGAGTCCCGCACCTTGTCCAGGACTTGATTCCACCCGGTGACCAGTTTGTGTACGAATTCAGTCTCCACCAGGAAGGTACGTTTTTCTACCACTCGCACGTCGGAATGCAGGAAACGATGGGCATGGTGGGGTTGTTCATCATTCACCCACAGCAAGTCCATCAACCGGCAGTGGACCGGGACTTTGTGTTGATCGCCCAGGAGTTTCAGATCCGTCCGAATTCGACCGTACCCGACACACTTGCCATGGAATGGAACTATTTGACGTTTAACGGACGCTGCGGCCCGCTCACGACACCGATGCTTTGCAAACTTGGAGAGCGAGTTCGCATTCGTTTCGTGAATTTTAGTGTCATTGACCACCATCCACTCCATCTGCATGGTGTGACATTTTGGGTCACCGGGACCGAAGGAGGCCGCATGCCAGAACCAGCATGGTATCCCGCCAACAACGTGCTTGTCGGTGTGGCCCAGGTACGCGAAGTTGAATTCATCGCGAACAACCCCGGCGACTGGATCCTGCACTGCCACATGTTCCATCATATGATGAATTCGATGACGTCGCCCGCGGGCCCTCTGATTCGCCAGTATTCAACACCTGAACAAATGCGTGTCAAGGGGTATCCTCAGGTCATGCTTGGTATGGAGATGCCTGACATGAAAGGGATGCAGATGCCGGGCATGAAGATGCCAGGCATGGACATGAAGGACATGGCGAACAAAAAAGAAGCGTCGCCGAAGAATTCGGACGGCCTGCACGATCACGAAAAAATGCAACACGATGGGCACGCAGGCATGTCCAACGACCAATCCGGCGGCGATTACGGCATGAAAGGCATGGCCCGTGTGGAAGGTCGCCCCGAGGCGATGGGGATGCGCCCCGGCTGGTCGATGGGCGTCGAAGGGTTGTCGACGGTCGTCCGCGTTCTGCCGCCAGATCTGTTCGACAGGATTATGGGTGCTGACCCGCACGAAGGTATGAACATGGACAATATGAACATGAAGGAGATGAAGAAAGACGACATGAAGATGAAGGACATGAAGATGAACGGCGACAAACAAAAATAGCTTGCGAACC
>JAYVNW010000198.1:0-3361 GCA_043758225.1 Candidatus Kuenenia sp.
ATGAGGTATAACGGCGATAACGCCTGTCGCCAACTGTGCCGGTTTTGATCTATTGTGATTTCTCTTCAGTATCCACAGAATACGATATCGGACTCATTCGCATTTCGGGAGGTTATGCCGTGCGACGCCTTTTGCTCAGCTTGCAGATCAATCGCGGAATTCTATTAGCCCTTTTCTGCGGCCAAGCTGCCTCCATGATGTATGCAGATGAACCTGCACCGCCACGCAGAATGTTGGAAGTTGAAGTTTTAATCCAGTCCCAGCCATCCTATCGCATCAACGCCCAGGAATGGGGCCGTGTGTTTCAGCAGCTGGGATACAGCGTCAAATTCCGCGAACCCCGAGGTGGAGAAAGTCCACGCATCGAAGATCAGGACCGAGACGATATCCTGGCGACTCGAGTCGTCGCGGCCATGGCGGCTGACGGATCCATCCACATCGGAACGCAGAAATTCGACACTGACACGACTCAACTTTTGACTGCGGCTCTCGAAGAAATTCGCAAACACGGCGCAAAAGGACCACCTGACAGCAGCTCGACCTGGGGCTTAACCGATGATCAATTTAAAGGGGTCGTGCAATTGCTTGCCGCCCCGGTTGAAAATCCCGTCGAGCTGCAGTCTTCAATTCTGGCGATCGAATCCATCGGGTTACCGGGCAACATGAAAATGAAGTTTACCGATGCTGCCCGCGAACAAGCCTTGGGGAAGAAACCAGATGCTGCTCCGGATACTATCGAACTGAAGGGACTCACAAAAGGTTCTGTGATCGCGATCGTATTGGCTCAATACGGTCTAGGGTTTCGCCCAAGATATGTCGCACCGGGACATTTCGATATTGAAATCGATCGCGGCAATGAATCCAGCAATATGTGGCCTGTCGGCTGGAAGCCCGAACAATCATTCAGCGAAATTCTCCCAGCGTACTTTCGAGCAATCCCACTGGATGTAGAAGACGTCAACATCGACGCACTGGTTGGTGCGATCTCCGAAAAGATGGCGGTGCCATATTTTTCGTCAGCCTATGCACTTCGTGCCAAAGGCCTTGATATCAATGCGATCAAGTACACTCGCAAAAATGATCGCATCTCACCTGCGCGATTGTTGACGGCCATTGGCGACAAGATGGATCTGGGATTTGATGTTCGCGTCGATGAAGCTGGGAAACTGTTTCTGTGGGTGACAACTGCAGACGACGCAGCCGCCTTTCGCGATCGTTTTGCACATGTAAAGCCAAAGTAGTGCGAAGTCGGCGAGCCGGAGACTTCAATCTTCGGCTGGAACTGGCTACATATTGCGCAGCGAGGTCAGCGGGTCATCGAAATCACATGTTCGAAGCCATCAGGTTCCTCGATGTTCCCGATCTAGTATTGTAATGAGACGCGGGCGTGACTCTGTTGGCAGTGCGGCGTTTTTATCATGTTCAATGCAAGCATCTTTGGCATCCGGCGTCGAAACTTCATCGGCGGACTTCAGGATGGATGGCGGTACGCGTGCTGAAACAGTCAAAAGATCTGACTTATGCCACGATCGACGGATCGAGCCATCGTGCCCCCCTCCACGCTCACTGAAGGGCATGACGCTGCCGCTCGATTGGCTCTGGGATCAGGGGCTGGACAAAGCAGTGCAACAGAATCTGCTGAGGAACTGATGCCTGTTGCTTTTTGGCATCAGAGATGAAAAAACGGCACGTCAGGTCTTGTTAACAGTGATCGCGGGTTGATGGCCAGAATCGTCAGAGAATTCGCTGTGGTCGTCCTCGCAACGCCAATAGCCTCTGCAAAGTTCCGTGAACGAAAAGGTCACTTTCTGTGGACGATGATTTGCCTCAACGGCGAGTGCATCTGGATTGTCCTTGTCCCTGTTTAAGTTGAGATCAACGCCTATGAGCTACCGAATTCTGTCTCTCGCCCTGGCGCTTGCCGTGTGTAGTGTTGCCCAGGCTGCTCCCCCAAAATCCTCTACAGACGTTGCTCTGGCATGGAACCAGGTAATGCTGGATGCCAATGCGATTGATTCTTTGATGGAGACTCCTGACCAGGGAGGTCCAACACGAACGTCGCGTGCGTTCGCCATTGTTTCGGTTGCGATGTTTGACGCATGGAACAGCGTTAATCACAAATACCAACCGTACCTCACCGAATTGCGTGGGCACGAGAATGCTGATGTCAAAGTGGCCGTGGCCACAGCGGCTCACGTGACACTGTCCGCGTTGTTTCCGCAGCAGCAGGCAAGATTCGACAGCGTGAATCAGGAATGGTTGCAACTGGCAAGCAACAAGTCGAAGCGTGAAAAAGGTGTGAAGTTAGGAAAACTCGTGGCAGCAGCCATTCTGCTTCAGAGATCTCACGACAATTCGGACCTGCCGAACAATTACCATTACAGTTTGCTGCCAGGCTATCACCAGGCTGATCCGATGCATCCGTACCAGGGATTTCATGTACCTTTTTGGGGATCCGTTGACCCATTTGTAATCAGTAGTGTTCAAGATTACCTGCCGCCAGCACCTCCCGCTCTCGATTCTCAGGAGTACGCCGATGCCTACAATGAAGTGAAGTCGTTGGGAGGCGATGGAGTCACGACTCCAACGGAGCGTACGGCCAAACAAACGATCACAGGTATCTTCTGGGGATATGATGGCACACCCGGTCTCGGCACACCTCCGCGGCTCTACAACCAGGTGGTCCGAGTTATCGCTGCCAAAAAATATAATACCGTCGAGCAGAATGTCCGGCTGTTCGCATTGGTCAACATAGCAATGGCCGATGCGGGGATTCAGTGTTGGTATGCAAAATACTGGTACGAATTCTGGAGGCCCGTGATGGCCATTCGATACGGAGAAGATGACGAGAATTACGACACAGAAGGTGATACAGAGTGGACTCCACTCGGAGCCCCCGCAACAAACGGCGCTGGCGACGGCGTGGGCTTCACACCGCCATTTCCTGCGTATGCCTCCGGCCATGCAACCTTCGGTGCAGCTTCACTTTGGACCGTGGCTCGCTTCTATGGGACGCAAAAAATTCCGTTCCAGTTTACGTCTGACGAGTTCAATGGAATCAACAGAAATGGAGATGGCAGCCCACGACCTGTTGTGACTCGCAATTATTCCAATCTTGAAATGGCGATTTGGGAAAATGCCTACAGTCGGATCTATCTTGGGATTCACTGGTCCTTCGATGCAACGGCAGGCGTTGATTCCGGCAAACAGATTGCCAACGAGGTCTTCGACCAGGCTCTACGTCCACGACAAAAACCATAACACCGGACATGATCGACCTGTGCGAGGATTACGTTCACAAGGACCGGTTTAACGCAGTATGGTAGTTGCGTATCCCGGCCGCTTGCACATCGCCGAAACC
>JAYVNW010000199.1:0-4455 GCA_043758225.1 Candidatus Kuenenia sp.
GCACTCGGCTGACTGGTTGGACTGTGGCGGCTCCAGTTTCCTGCTCGAAGACGCAGACGCTGAAGAGTCTGAATCGGTGTCGCGGATACAACTCGAAAACCACTGGCTGTTTGTTGATACAGTTCATCTGCCCGGCAGCGCCACTCTGATTCTGCCAGTTTTTCCGACACAGCCTTCGAATTCAGCGCAGATCGAATCCGCGGAGTTGCGCGGCTGTCGTCCGCCTCCGAATTCAGCAATTCGTTAGCCATGCCCGGCGATCCATTCTGGCGCGGCGTTGTAAAACGCTCTTTTGGTTCAGCCTTCGATCGCCAGGTGCGTGGCATACAAATTGCAATGCCAACGTATCACTCGTATTCGCGGCGTCGGGATCAGTTTGAATCCTATTTCGCTTTCTATACCTGTTCTTCTGAACTCATCACTATGACAGCAACAACTCAGGGAATCAGCGATTCAGCTTCCGAAAGTGACGCCAATACATCGGAACCAACTGAAAAGCTCATTCGACGGCTGGCTGAATTGCTTCCATTGCAGGGGCCGATCACCGCGTTTGCATTCCTGAATCCGCTGCAGGGTTTAGAGGATCAACCTTTTATCGATGCACTTCGCCAGGTCGGAGAAATTTTCGGATGTGAACCTTTTCTTCCGGAGGGCTCCTACCGGGAAAAAATGGCGCGAGGGCGAATCACGGTTGATGATTTGACTGAGATTCTTGCGGAAGAACCAGGGTTTAATGGTGAGCGGCAGGTCGCCGGAATCGTACGCTGTGCCAGTTTGCGTCTGAGTATGTTACAGCATTCGATCAATCCTGGGACGGAGCACGAACTTCACTGGATCATCGCGGAAACCAATGCTTTGTTGCGTTTTCGCAGCGAAATATCCCATAGTGTTCGCGAGCGAATGATCGATTCAACGCGTCAATGGATTTCAAATAAATTTCCCGTTGCGTCGCCAGCGAATCGGTCAAACTCGCCAGAAGAGTTGCTGACGGTCGTTCAGAATGGGATGCCACGTTCTATGTTTGGCAGTTCCGAGGCAATGGACGAAAGTGCATGGGAAACAGTGACGCTGGCACTCCTCTGGCGGATCCTGCAAACCCGAATCCAAGGAGTCGCGAACGGTCATCAGCCACCGGCATCGCCAGTAAGACATCGCGATTTGCTACTCGCTGCATCGAGTGATGATAGCGATCGTCTTGTGCATGAAGTATTGATTCAATTCTGCTCCGTGTTTCTGGATCAGGGTTATGCGCAGTGGAAACTGCCCGAGCGCGGAAATGGTTTCTTTCAATCGTTCCTGTCACTGTTCAGTACTGGCGGATACCTGGCCAAGCGCTGGCTGAGACCAGTGTCGGACGAAGTGCAACGCATTCAAAAGTCTGGTCAGACAGCCCTGGACTCAGTAGAAGAATCGTTGTTGCTGCTTGGCGTTAAGCCGGAGGAAAAAGAACGCTTCATCCGTAGTTCGCTTTTGGCACTTCGCGGCTGGGCTGGCATGATCTGGCAAACAGAAGATCGACCTGATCGCGTCTATCTCCCGTCGCGTCAGGGAACATTGATCGAATTTTTGGCTGTGCGTTTGATTTTGGAGCGACACGCATTAACCTGGCTGTCCCATGAAACGCTGGGACTGACAGTCCCGTTGGATCGAATTCGGGAAGTCATTCGCAAAAAATTCCCTGACAAGAGTGTTCCAACAACCATGGAACAACGTGCCTATCCGATCCTGCAACTGGCTCAGTTGCATGGCTGGACACCGCAGATGATTGCGGATCTTTCAGACTCACAGTGGCAAGAACTTGTTCAGTCTGTAGAAAAATTTTCCTCATTCGAGCGGCGGCGAGTATTTCATCAGGCATTTGAACGCAGGTTGATGCGTCACGCACTGGATTGTTTCGCGATTCGCGCCAGCTTGCCCAGGGTGTTTCCAGAGAAGCCGACACTGCAGGTATTCAGCTGCATCGACGCTCGCGAAGAGTCCTATCGCAGGCACATGGAAGAAGTCGCTCCGGAAGTCGAAACATTCAGCAATGCGGGTTTCTTTGGCGTTGCGATGTACTATCGCGGCGCTGGCGATGCGACATATACTACGCTCTGTCCGATCGTAGTGAAGCCGCTTTATTGGATGGTGGAAGACGTCGTCTATGCCTTGGCAGATTCAGGTCGACAACGCGCCCGCGCTCGGCGATGGCTGGGAACCGCGACACATAGTTTTAACACGGGAACTCGCGGTTCAATTACCGGTGCTGTTCTGACGGCATTGCTGGGACCACTGTTCACTGCGCCATTGGTTGGCCGCATATTGTTTCCACGCCTCACCGCCAGGATGCATCGCACGGCACGCGGCTTCGTCGCACCTCCGCCGATAACGCGGCTTCGGCTGGAACGCGAAGAAGGAACAATCGCCAGTCCAAATGAAGATGGTATTGGGTTTACGCTGACCGAAATGACGAACATGGCGGAACGCGCTTTGCGCGACATTGGTCTGACCAGGAATTTTGCGCCACTGGTTGTCATCCAGGGACATGGTTCTGACTGTCTGAACAATCCGCATGAATCAGCGTATCACTGCGGAGCTTGTTCCGGCGGACGAGGCGGGCCAAACGCCAGGGCGATAGCGGCGATGCTGAACGATTCCCGCGTTCGGCGTCAACTTCTGGCGCGCGGGCTGGATGTTCCGGAAGACACGCGGTTTGTCGGCGCGATGCACAATACTGCGACTGATGCAGTTAAGTTTTATGATCTTGAACTTTTGCCTGCATCACATATGAGACATCTGCACTACGCCGTCGATGTCTTCGGACGTGTCGCCGAACGCAATGCGCATGAACGCTGCCGTCGCTTTGAAACGGCAAGGTTGGATTATTCACCAGCTGAAGCATTGCAGCATGTAGACGACCGCAGCGAAGATCTGGCACAAACGCGACCGGAATACGGGAACTCCACAAATGCGATTTGCTTCGTCGGACGACGCAGTCGAATACGCGGACTGTATCTGGATCGCCGTTCGTTCATGATGTCGTACGACGCCAGCCAGGATACCGAAACGTCGATGATTCTGGCACGCATTCTGGGAGCTGTGATTCCGGTTTGCGAAGGTATCAACATGCTGTATACGCTGTCGTCAATCGACACGCGTGGCTTTGGCAGTGGTACGAAACTGCCACACAACGTTACGTCTTTGCTGGGTGTGATGGATGGAGCTGCCAGCGATCTGCGTCCTGGTCTGCCTTGGCAGGGCGTTGATATTCACGAACCCGTGCGATTACTGTTCATTATCGAATCGACGCCGGAAGCAATGCTGCGGATCATGAACGACAACCCAACTGTGGGTCGGATCTGTCGCAACGAATGGGCGCAGCTGGCCGTGCTTGATCCGAATTCAAGCCGCATACAACGGTTCGTCAAAGGCCAGTTTGTCGACTATGAACCTTCAACAACGGAGATCGCTACGGCGGAAAGTTCGCTGGAGTGGTATCGTGGCTGGCGTGACAACCTGCCATTCGCGTTGATTCAGGGAAAGCATGGAACGTAGTGCTTTGTCAACCACTAAAGTTGTGGTTGAGTTGTGTTGTCGTTTGTACGACGGACTTTCAGTCCGTCGATGTTAACTGGTTTCAACGGACTGGAAGTCCATCGTACTCGACTAGCCGATCTCAAATCTAAATTCAAAAATTAAAAATACTAAGTACCTCTCTATGTTAGTTCGTTTCTTTGGAATCATGGTTGTTGTGAGTCCCGCAGCGCTGCTCGCGGTACTTGGACTGGCAACGCTGTTTCGCATCAAGCTGAGCGAACGTTCGGTGGCACGCTTCGCGCAGGCTTCCAGTGCCGCTGGCCTATTTGCTTCGCTCAGCATTCTGGCGTACATGCTGACGATGAACGTTCGTCATCTACCGCTGGAGTTAGGCGACTGGGTAGCGTTGGAGAATTCAACAGCGGAAGGTCATGATCAAGCCCAACGAGACCACGTTCACGCGCCCGACCTTGCTTATGCCGTGGCTCATGCTGCTACTGCAGCGCCGATGTCTGACGGCGCGCATTCCGGTGATGCTGCCGGCAGCGAAGAAAAGATCGAAGAGTCTCACGAAGGACATTTTCATTTTCTGCTGAAATTTGTGTTCGATCGGCTGAGTGTGCCTTTCGCGATCATGTCGTTCGTACTGTGTGGCGTCATTGGTGCTTTTGCGTTTCGATATCTGCATCTGGAAGAAGGATATTTTCGCTTCTTCCTGTTCTACTCAATCTTTCAACTGGGCATGGTGATTTCCTCACTGGCAGGCACGATTGAGACACTGTTCCTGGGCTGGGAACTGGTCGGACTTTCGTCCGCACTGCTGATTGCTTTCTTTCATGATCGTCCGGCTCCGGTGCAAAATGGTCTGCGTGTCTGGTCCATCTATCGTATGGCTGATGCGGCATTCCTGATTGCCGCCTTAACGCTGCATCATTTGTC
>JAYVNW010000200.1:0-4294 GCA_043758225.1 Candidatus Kuenenia sp.
TCGAGCAGAATCAAATAGTTGCAGACGCCGGGTATCGCACCGACGACAACAGCGATTGTCAAAAGAGTAATTAAGAGTTCTGGCATATTCTTTATTCCAACACGTTCATTTGGCGAGCGGCAGGGCGTCAGCCCTCCGAGGAAATCGTCACTGACTCGGAGGGCTGACGGCCTGCCGCTCGCCTATCACAACTACACCTCCGCAGTTGTCGCCTCTTCCAATAACACGCCCTGCCCTTTGAGTTCCGGGCTCGCGATTGCCGCCAGTGCCGGGATTGTCGCGGCAATTTCTGTTCGCAATGCTTCCGTCTGAATTAATCCTCGACGCTCAGCAAGTTCCCACAACAAACGTCCGTCCGGGCGAGTCCCATCGGGGCCACGCACGGAACGATGAATCAACTGAGCCAACCCCTTGTGGTTTACGAACACACCTTCACGTTCCACAAATGTTCCCGATGGCAACACGTGAGTCGCATGTTTCAAAACGGGCGATGGCAGAATATCCTGCACGATAACGGTTTCGACTTTGCTGAACGCTTCTGCGTGAATGTCGGTCATCCATCCGCTGGGATCACCGCCAACCAGATAAACTGCACTAAACTTGCTGGCCGATGACAGCCGCAGCAACTCTTCGAACGGCATCACATCGCCTGCGAAATGATTCAGCACAGCTTCCACACCAGCGCGGTTCGGGCATTTCTCAGCACGAATTGTGAACTTGACCGGCTGGACTACATTACCCTTGATGTCTTTCGGGAACTGATCATCCTGGCCTTCGACCCGCACCGGTCCCATCGCCAGTGTCACATCAGCTGCGATTCCCTTGAGATAGCTCGCTAGCAGGTACGCTTCTTCAACCGTCATCCAAGGGGAAAGCACTGCCGCGACTTTCCCTTTTCCACTCTGAGCCGCCTTCACCAAAGCCGCTCGAGCGGACCTCAGCACTGCGTCGAAATCAGCCAACGTCACATGCCCACTGGTTCTTGTTTGAGGCGACATCAGACGCTGATCAGAATGTGTGTACTTCCAGCCGAAACGACCGGCATCACACATGAAGCTCCCTTGAGCTTTCTCATTCGGACGCGGATGCAGTCGGTAAACACGTTCTTCATTCTGATCCACCGTGATGCTGCAACCGGTGCTGCAACCCGGACAAACCGACGACGCACTCTTGAGCCACCACACTCGCTGCTGATACAAAAAATCTTTGCTGCACAGCGCGCCGACCGGGCAGATATCAACGACATTCCCGGCGAGCGAATTATTTACTGGATAACCTGGGAAAATATCGATCTCTTCATGTGAACCGCGACTGACAACCTGCAACTCCGCCGATCCACTGATCTCGCGAGTGAACCGCACGCAGCGAGTACACATGATGCAACGATCTGTGAAGAGCGTAATCTGCTCGCCAATATAAGTCTTATCCGGCTTATTGTTCTTCGGTTCGTTGAGGCGGCTGTAACCGCGACCATAATTGAAACTGTAGTCCTGCAGATAACACTCCCCCGCCTGATCGCACGTTGGACAATCGAGCGGATGATTCAGCAGCAAATATTCCAGCGTCGCCTTGCGAGCATCCGTAACTTTTTGACTGTCGGAGATAATGACAGTTCCATCTTTGGCGGGCGTCTGGCAAGCTGGCACCAATTTAGGCTGCATGGCAACCGTGCCGTCGGGCTTTTTATCGCCGACTTCGACCAGGCACATGCGACAGCTTGCAACAACCGACAATTCCGGATGCCAGCAATATGCCGGGATCTCAACGCCGACCTTCGCCGCCGCCTGAATACAGTTCAGCCGCTCACTCGCGCCGATTTCAACTACCTTACCGTTAACTAAAACAGTTGCCATGCCGATACCTGATTTCCAAATTCAAATTTGAAATCTCAAATTTCAAATCTCTCAATGCACTTCCATCAGCTTCTGAGCCGACGTCACAGTCGCTCGCTTACTGTTGATGTATTCTTCAAAGTCGCCACGGAACTTGCTGATCGCATTTTTCACCGGCCAGGCAGCTCCATCAGAAAGTCCGCAGATTGTTGTGCCCGGAATAATGCCCATTGAACCCGCGACTTCCGTCAGCAGATCAAGATCTTCCAATCGTCCCTGCCCGTCACGAATACGAGTCAGAATCTTTGTCATCCACGCCGTGCCTTCACGACACGGAGTACACTGACCGCAGGATTCGTGCGACATAAATCGACAGCAGTTGAACAGCACGTCCACCATGCTCGTCTGGTCATCAATTACGACAACCGCGGCGGTTCCCAATCCGAGACAGCCGACTTTGCCTGGACCAGCGAAGTCCAGCTTTGTATCGAGTTCCTTATCCGACAGAAAACCCATGCTGATTCCGCCTGGTACGACTGCCTTGGCTTTGCGACCTTTCCAGACTCCACCCGCATGCTCTTCGATGAGCTCGCGAGCTGTCACACCCAAGGGTAACTCGACGCAACACGGCTTATTCACATGCCCACTGACACAATACAGCTTCGGCCCATAGCTGCCGGGATCGCGCGGATTATTCGGATCCGGCGGAACTCCAATCGACTGAAACCACTCTTTGCCGCGATACAAAATTTGAGTCACGCAGCAAAGCGTTTCGACGTTGTTCACAATCGTTGGCTGACGAAACAAGCCTTCAATCGCGGGAAAAGGCGGCTTAATACGAGGCCAAGCTCGTTTGCCTTCCAGACTCTCAATCAGGCCCGTTTCTTCGCCACAAATATACGCACCGGCTCCACGATGCAACACGATATCCAGACTGAAGTCCGTCCCCAGAATGTTCTCACCGAGCAATCCTGCAGCGTAACATTCTTTAATTGCAGCATCCAGAGTCCGATAGCTGCGACCGTATTCATATCGCAGATACAGGTAGGCACTATTCGACCGAATCGCACGGCAGGCAATCATGATGCCTTCAATCAGCTGATGAGGATCTTTCTCCATCAGAATCCGATTATTGAACGTCCCCGGTTCGCTTTCATCCGCGTTGATACACAGATAGATAGGACCCGGATGATCCTTCGGCAGGAACGTCCATTTTAACCCGCACGGAAACCCGGCTCCACCACGACCACGCAACCCTGCGTCCTTCACGATGTTTGTGACATCGCCCGGCACCATGCTCAGGATTTCTTTAATTCGCGAGTAGCCACCATCGGCATTGTACGACGCCAACGACGTACTGTCCGGCTTGTTGATTCGAGCAAATAGAACAGGTTCGAATTTAGCCACAAAGGTCCTCTGATCTCTTTCCTGAGCAGCAAGGCGCTAGTCGCCGGTTAACTGCTCACACGATTTCTCACCAGGCACTAGTCCGACTGTGACAACGGTGGCAAGCGTCATTCCGCTCACAACTTCTCAATCAACGCCGACACGGACTCGGCATTCATATCCATATGGCACTCATCATCTACCAGAATGCACGGAGCCCCTTCGCAGGCACCGAGACACTCGGCAAACTCCAGTGTCACCTTGCCGTCCGCCGACGTTTGCCCTGGATGAACGTGAAACTTGTTGCAAACTTTTTCCAGAACCTCTTCGCCCCCGCGCAACATACACGAAATACTGCGGCACACCCAGATGCGATGCTTCCCCAGCTTGTGCTCGTCATCCTTAAAGAAGTTGTAGAACGACATCGTGTCGTGAACTTCCGCAGGATGCAGTTCCAGCAATGCCGCAATCTCAACGATCGACTCTGTCGACACCGCACGCATCGCATCATGCACAATGTGCAGCGCTGGCAGAGTCACAGCTCGCTTGTTTGGATATTTTGGAAACTCCTGGCGAATTTGCTCCCGGAGTTCTTCACTTAAAGCACCCATTGATGAACTGCCTCTGCTTTAGCGGTCAAGCTCCGCCGCAATAATGTTGAGACTACCCAGCACAGCCACAACGTCGCTGAGCTGATGATCCTTGATCATATGCGGAAACATTGAGAAGTGAATAAACGACGGCGGACGAGTCCTCGCACGATACGCTCGTGTCTCCGCATTGCCGACAATGAAGAAACCCAGTTCACCGTTCGGTGATTCCGTCGCCGCGTAAACCTGCTCGCGAGGCACCTCATAGCCCTTATTCGGCATGATGACTTCGAAGTGCTGAATAAGCCCTTCGATACTTCGGTACACCGACGGCTTCGCCGGCAGAACCATGTCGCTATCGACAGCAATATTCACCGGCCCGCCAGGGATATTTTCCACTGCTTGCTCAATAATCTTCAGACTCTCAAGCAGTTCCTGCATACGCACCAAATATCGAGCGTAACAATCGCCGCTCCTGGAACACAC
>JAYVNW010000201.1:0-6391 GCA_043758225.1 Candidatus Kuenenia sp.
ATCGAGCAGATTGGTAAGGCTCTGAACGAAGTCGCCGAATACGGAGAAAAATACGGGCAGCAGATTCGCGTCGAAGTGCATGGAGCCGAAACGCAGGAATTGCCTGTCATCAAGGCAATTTTTGATGTCGCTACGCATCCAAACGTCGGGGTCTGCTGGAACTCAAATGCAGAAGATTTGAAAGGCGAAGGATTGGAACATAATTTCAATCTCGTCAAAGATCGTTTCGGTGCGACCGTACACGTCCGAGAACTCACAATCAACGACTATCCGTATGACGAACTGTTTCGTCTGTTCAAAGAAATTCAATACGCAGGCTGGATTCTGCTGGAAGCCAGGACTGAGCCGAAAGACAAAATCGCTGCGTTAATCGAACAGCGACAGGCGTTTGAAAAACTGACAGCAGGGTAAGCAGAAAGTTCTAACCATGAAGTTTGTCTTAGCACTTGATCAGGGCACCACGAGCAGTCGAGCGATTCTGTTTGATCATGCTGGAGTCGCAATCGCAACAGCACAGCAGGAGTTGACGCAGCTGTTTCCAAAACCGGGTTGGGTTGAACATGATCCCGAAGAAATCTGGGAGACTCAACTTGCGACGGCTCAGGCGGTATTGCGAGATTCCCAGGTGGAGGCGAGCCAAATTGCCGCCATCGGAATTACCAATCAGCGTGAAACAACGATCGTCTGGGATCGCCATACGGGTAAAGCGATCTGCAATGCTATCGTCTGGCAGGATCGTCGTACGGCGGAAGTTTGCGACGCACTTCGGCGTGAAAAAACCGATCGAATCATTCGCAAGAAAACGGGACTCATTCTGGACGCCTATTTCTCAGCGACGAAGCTGCAATGGATTTTGAAGCACGTCAAGGGAGCTCGGCAACGAGCTGAAAAAGGTGAACTGGCATTTGGTACCGTAGATTCGTGGCTGCTGTGGCGACTGACAGAAGGGCGAGTCCACGCGACTGATCCCAGCAATGCCTGCCGCACAATGCTGTTCAACATCCATAAAGGCGATTGGGACGACAAGTTGCTGCGGCTGTTTGATGTGCCACAGAAAATGTTGCCGGACGTGCGGTCATCCAGCGAAGTCTTCGGGACCACAACTTTGCTTGGCGCAGAAATTCCTATTGCAGGCATTGCGGGCGATCAGTCGGCGGCGTTGTTCGGTCAGATGTGTCATCGCCCGGGAATGGTGAAGAACACTTACGGCACCGGATGCTTCATGCTCATGCATACCGGCGACAAACCCATGACGTCAAAAAACAATCTACTGACGTCCGTCGCATGGAAGATCAATGGCAAGACCGAATACGCATTGGAAGGCAGTATCTTCATCGCTGGTGCCGTCGTGCAATGGCTCCGCGACGGCCTGGGTATTATTCGTCAGTCCGCAGACGTCGAAGCCTTGGCCCGACAAGTTCCAGATTCTGGAGGAGTTGTCGTGGTGCCGGCCTTTGCAGGTCTCGGCGCGCCGCACTGGGATTCGTGGGCGCGAGGTTTGATGATCGGACTGACACGTGGAACAACGTCAGCGCATATTGCTCGAGCCGCTTTGGAGAGCATTGCGTTTCAAGTGGCCGACGTGCTTAATGCGATGCAAGCTGACACCGCTCTGAAAGTGCGAGAACTGCGCGTCGATGGCGGCGCATCGGCGAATGATCTTTTGATGCAGTTCCAGGCAGATGTCATGGGAGTGCCCGTGGTTCGGCCACAAGTACTGGAAACTACCGCGCTGGGCGCAGCGTATCTCGCGGGCCTTGCTGTAGGTTTCTGGAAAAACAAGCGTGAAATCGATTCGCAATGGAAGGCTGATGCGAAGTTTACCCCAGCGATGAAGAACTCCGATCGCGAAACAAAAATGCATCGCTGGCAACGTGCTCTTGAAAGGAGCAAAGCGTGGGAAGAGTAAAGATCGTGCGGGAAATTATTGTTTTATCAGCCGCCACGCGTCAGCGTCCGGTTCTGTCAAAACCGTGAGCTAGCGCTCTGCGGCTAATTCAACTACGACACTTTTTGCTAAAATGGCGAAACACTGCGGGGATATTTCTCAGATGCTTGCAAATCGCGGAATTCCGTTCCATTCATTAGTCGCGATCGTTGTTGCGATTCACATCTCGCTGCCTGCACTTCGTGCACAGGAAATCACGCTGCCGCCGGGCGATTTGAAGTCGCCGGATTTTTACACCAAATATATCAGTGCCGAAGGATATCCGATCGTTGCCTCTGCGGATGTGAATGACTACGCTTTAAGAGAAGCCGCTTTTCTGGTCAATATGCTGTTAGCGAAGCGGCCGGACGTGCGAGACGCCATGATCAAGAGTGGCTCGCGAATGTGTATTATCGGTTGCGGTGAATTCACAACAGACCAGCCCGAATGGAAATGGATGGCAGATGCTTCGCAGGACAACAAGGAAGCTGACGGCGTTACAGCCAGGGATTTCTGGGACGCGCGAGCCCGCGGAATGGGCGGTTCAGAAACAGATCCCTATTGTTCGTGCGGAGAAGAAAACCTGTTGAACTTTCCTGGTGATCCGTATTCGACGGAGAACATTCTGATCCATGAGTTCGCTCATAATATCCATTTGCGCGGGCTCATGAACGTCGATCCTACTTTTGATCCCCGACTGAAAGCCGCTTATCACAAGGCTATGGCCGCTGGTTTGTGGAGAGGCAAATACGCTTCAGTCAATCACCATGAATACTTCGCGGAAGGTGTGCAATCCTGGTTCGATAACAATCGCGAGGACGATCACGATCACAATCATGTCAATACGCGCGAAGAATTGCTCGACTACGATCCGGAACTAGCAGCGCTGTGTCGAGAAGTGTTCCGCGATACCGAACTGCGATACACGAAAGCCGTGACTCGCCTGGATGGTCACATGCAGGGTTATGATCCATCGCTCGCTCCTACCTTTGTCTGGCCGGAACGACTTCGACTGGCGAAAGAGATGATCCGCAAGAAGGCATTGGAGCGAAATCGTAAGGCTCAGGAAGTCGAAGAGTGACGTCGGCTTGCTCCGAATCGTCGTTTATACTTTGCGTGGGCTGAGGATGTGTCCGCAAATCAGTTCGTGAGTTGGACGAGGCATGTTCTGTTCTGCCGCCAGCCAGAATCCCGTCGGCGGAGCGACGGGTGTACCGTACACCGGTCGCTCCGCCGACGGGTTTTGGGAACCTGGCGTGTCCTGTCAGTTAAGAAACATCGTGGTGGCGTGCTGAGAATTTGTTCGGTAGACTTTCGCGGTCTCGAAGGAACACAACGCATGAATTTTGCAACTGGCTGCGGAGATTGATAAATGACTGACGCATCCGACGATCTGAATGACCGATTGACTCGCGAATTTGCTCGGCGCGACAAAAAGACGAAGCAAG
The DNA here is from genome assembly GCA_043758225.1 of Candidatus Kuenenia sp. Classification (GTDB taxonomy): domain Bacteria; phylum Planctomycetota; class Planctomycetia; order Planctomycetales; family Planctomycetaceae; genus SXXK01. The sequence continues at coordinate 3,376 of JAYVNW010000201.1, forward strand.
TGAGTGTTCAGTCGAATGCAGAACTGATCACTCGAGATACCAACGAATCGGTGTCTGCGACTGGTTCCAGGACTCAAGCGCCCTCGGCCGCCGACGTGGAACGCGATCAGATGGGAATGATTAATCGACTCCGGTTACGGAATGCAGAATCAGCACATCAGCTTGAACGAGCTAGGCTGGCCTATCGCACGGACATGCAGTTGATCACTCATCAGTCCGATGCCGCAATTCGTGAAAGCCGCGCGTTTTGGGATGCGAAGTCGGTCGAAGTGGCCGAAACAATCAAGACGTATGTGCAGGCCACCGTTCGAGCACTGGAAATTGATCGGCTGGATTCTCGAAATGCTGATATTCAGCGAGCTTATGAAGTCGCGGCGTCAGCTCTGGAAAAGGCCAGGTCAGCCAAACTTCCGGAAGTGCTTAAGGATCGGTTGATGCAGGACGTACTGGATAATTTTGAAAGAACATTGTCCCGCATTCAGAACGATACCATCGTTTCAAAATACGACCTCGATTAGCAAGGGCAGAGAGCCCTTGACCCAAAGGAGCCTCCCGGCTCGTTGACATTAGTCGCTCACGTTATTCGCTTCCCGATAGATACACGCACCGTGCGCGCCAGAAACTGAGTATGACACTAACATTCCATTCCGCAAGATATGGCCCACGAACCGAAAACTACCGTTGATAATTCGGACGACGAATCGGCGAACGGCCATATTCTCCTGGCCGGCGGCGTGTGTCTGTTTATCGCCGGCGCGGTTGTTGGTTCGATGCTGTATGCCTTTGGCATTGCCGGAAGACACTTTGATGTCTCCACATTGCGCAGCGGTCTGCTGACGTTTGGGATTATCTCGCTGGCAGTTGCGATCGGCGTTGTTTTGATGACCGGTGTTATTCGGTTGTTAACCATCTTCTGGCCGCGCTCACTGACGATCTGGTCAGAGGTGCGTCTATTACGACGATCAAAGAAAAGAGCGTTGTCGTTGCTGAGTCGCCGACACGGCATGCAGGAAGAACGAGTTCGACTGACGGCAAAAATGCAGGCGACGTATGTGATGGAAAAAGAATCGGCAAAAGTTGCCAACCAGCAAGCTTTGCAGGAACTGCGCGGAGCCTTGCAGCTATCGATGGTTCGCAGTTGTGAAATTGTGTTCGAACATCTGAACCGAACTTTGGATCAGTATCACGAGTTGATTGCGGAGATCGACGCATCGGCATTACCAGCAGTCGACAAGAAAGAATTGCTCGATGCGCTGAGTTCAAAGCTGAATGTTGAATCGCTGGGCCAGAAGCAACAATCGGCTCAGCAAATGATGGAAACGGCGATCTGGGAAATTCGCTTCAGCAAAGCTCGCATGATGGCGAAGCGAAAGTCGACCGCCGCCGTCGACTATCTTCAGAATATCCGCCAGCGAACGGAGAGTCATCGAATTCTGCTGAAGATCGACGCATTGATCCGCGAACTGACGGCGTCCGCATAGTCGGGTTCGCATTGAGTTGACTTGAAGCGGAGTCATCAAGACTTTCGGATTTACCTTGATTCGCACAAAATCCTGACGGCTTTTGCTGCCGATTCGTCAACTCTCAGCCGTCACTTTTGAATTGATGAGCGACAGAGTATAGTTCTGGCACGATCAGCGAATTTGCGTTTGGTAAGGCAGGGTTTCAGTGGACGACAACATACAGGAACAGCAGTCACAGCATTACGTCGTCCGTTACGGGGCGATGCGACTGCTGGGTGACTTTGAAGCACGGCGTGGTGCTGTATTTCGACGCAATGAAGAAGTCGTCGTGCGATCCGAGCGAGGCGTCGAATGGGGCACCGTGCTTTGCCCAGCGACGGAACGCACCGGCGAATACCTCGGAAATACACGTTCGAACTCCGGCCGCATCCTTCGACCGGCCACCGATGAGGATCGACGCAGTCGGTCAGAAACCGCAGAACGTGAAAAACATTTTTTCACACAAGCGGCTGCAATGATTTCTGAACGTCTGGTCAAAATGCAACTGATCGATATCGAACAGATTTTTGGCGGCGAGCGATTGATTCTGTATTATCTTTCAGAAGGCCGTGTGGATTTTCGCGAACTCGTCAAAGGCATGGCCCGCGAATTCAATATGCGAATTGAAATGCGTCAAATCGGAATTCGCGACGAAGCAAAGTTGTTGGCGGATTATGGCGACTGCGGAAAGCCGCTGTGCTGCAATACACATCTGCAGGAAATGCCCGCCGTTTCAATGAAGATGGCGAAGCTGCAGAAGGCTACACTTGATCCAAACAAGATCTCCGGTCGCTGCGGTCGTTTGAAATGTTGTTTGAGATACGAATACGACACTTACGAACAGCATCGTCGTGAACTTCCCCCCATTGGTGCCACAGTTGTCACTAAGAATGGGCAGGGGCGAGTCATTTCTCAGGAATTACTGGCCCGCAAACTCGTCGTCGTCTTCCAGGACGGCCGACGCGTTATGACTGCTGAGAGCGACATTGTGACCGTCATTTCGCGAGGCGGCAAAACTCGACCGTCAGATGATGGCGAGCTTGACGAAAATTCGTAACAGGCTCTTTTAACTGCTTTACAAATGCCTTAGACTTGACATCAATTGTGAAGAAACGATGTTTTTGGCCTCTCCGCCTTCAGGACGTTTCGCATGGGCTCAACAGCCAGCTATACCCGATCCAGCACGTATCATCCAAACGCATTCAAGTTTGTGTACTCAGCCCTGCGTTTCACGCAGGAGAAGCTAGGTCGCGATCGAAGATCCGACGTTTCGGGCCATATCAGCGGCCCTGAATTGCTGGATGGCCTGCGTTTATTGGCACTTCAGCATTTTGGAATGCTGAGCGGACTGGTCTTCAAAAGCTGGGGCGTGACGTCCACCGATGACTTTGGCCATATCGTTTTCGAAATGATCGAAGCGGGCGAAATGCGCCGCACGCCCCACGATCAGCTCAATGATTTTTTCGGCGTCTACAATTTTGAAAAAGCATTTTGCGAAGAATACACGCTGGATA
>JAYVNW010000202.1:0-4831 GCA_043758225.1 Candidatus Kuenenia sp.
TGGCAACGACACTTCGGCCGGTGCGACCACAACTTGTTTCACGTCGCATAGTTCGCAACTTGCGTCTTTACCCTTTCCCGTCCTCCGTGGTAGATTCGCGTTCGTTGCAGTCCGATTGCGGGCTGTCAAACCCAGGGACGGGAGCAGTTCGATGTCGCTTTTAAAATGCACAATTCTCTTCACAGTACTCTTGTTGTCAGCCGCAGTCGGCTGCGGAAATTCAGAATCCGCAAGCACCGGCAGCGACGACTTAATGAGCGATATGCTGGGCCCGGATGATGAATCTCCGATTTCGTCAGAGCCTGACGATCAGTTTGCCAGCGATACCCACGAACCAGCATCTGACGAGCGAAACATGAGGACCGTCAGCAAGACCTCCCAACGGGATCATTCAAAAGCACAACACCCACGACCGGTCGGAGAAAAACTTGAACTGCACCTGCAACAGGGTGATCGATTTCCGCTTGTCAAAACGGTTGAACAGACTCTGATACAGAAGTCTGAAATCTCGCCAGCGATGGCCCGCACTAAATTGGAGCTGACGATGATCATCACCGTCGAGGATGTGAAGGCTGACGCAATCCTGTTGGGTGTCCGATACAATCGAGTTTCATATCAGCATGATATTAACGGGCAGCTGCTGTCATATGACTCTGCGAGTCACCTTGGCGAAATTCCGTGGGATGCAATCCCTTACGCTGGTATGGTGAATAACGGGTTCTCGTTCTGGCTAGGTCGCAACAACAGTATTCGCGAACTTGTGGGATATCGTGAGTTTCTGGAACGTTGTGTTGCCAACGTCCCGCTTTCTCGACGCGAGACACTGCTTTCTGAAATCAGCAATCGATTTGGTGATGATGGCGTGGCAAATTTTGTAGACGACTCGATCGGACTGCTTCCATATGACAACACTGTCGATGCAGCATCCGCAACGCGAGTGATGCCAGGAGATCTCTGGACCAGAGAGCGGCGTTTGATGCAGCCCGTGCCAATTCATCTGACGTCTACGTATCGTCTTGCCGCGTTGACCAACGAGTCTGCTGAAATAGAAATTACCGGACGTGTCGCAGCTGGCGAGGCTGGAGCTCCGTCGGACGTCGGACGACTTCGAATTCTCGGTGGGCAAAGTCTTGGCCGCTGCATTGTAGACCGACCAACAGGGCTGCCTTTGGAAATGAACCTGTCACGGTTTATCAAAATGCAGCTGACAACTTCAGACAATCAGAACGTAATTCAAGAGAAGCAGATCGAAACAACAATTCGAACATTTCCGCAAATGCATGGGAGTACCGTTGAACATCAACAGCGTAAATCTAAAATCCAGCCTGCAAGTGGATCAATGACGCAGCCCGAATACGCCCAGCCGATTCCGACACAAGGTCCAAGCGGCCGCGCCGTTAGAGCCGTGTATCCAGAGTAGCAGAATTGAACTGACCGGCTATTTCTCAGTCGGCACCAATCGCAGGTAGTCGATGGCCACCATATAGCCCTTCACAGCTTCTGAATTTGTTCCCACGATCTCCAGATTCAGACGATGATCGCCCTTCTTTAACGCAACCTTGGGATACATCAAAACACCGGAAGTGATCACTGCTGGGCCGTTATAGAGGTCCACGCCAGAGTCGAGCACAACGTCATCAATCGCCACCTTCACAATGCCGTAATCGCGAGCTCGGGTAAGTACGATTTCAACATCGTAAGTACCGTCCTGTTCGACGGAAATTCCCAGTCCCAGTTTGTCGCCAGGTTTTGCTCCGGTCCACCATAGATGATCAGAGCCGCTCCAGCGATCGGCCTTAAAGCCGCCCATGTTTTGACTCACCGCATTGCCGCCAGTCTTTTCGACGATCTTCATTGCTTCGCCTTCGAGGGCTCCTGGAACCTTACCCGTCTTTGCGTCGATCGGTGATGCAGGACCTGCGAGAACAACCTGATTCGCACTGCCCAGATATACGATCAGATCACAAACTTCCTCTTTTGTCATGGGATCAAGCTGACGTTCCGGCATCATTGAGACGCTCGACAAACTGCGTTCTTCGATTTCAGATTTCGGCACCACGACCTTATCATTGATCGTCTGAATTGTGATTGCGCTGTCAGTTTCCTGTTTGAGTAATCCGCTGATCGAGCGACCATCGTTCAGGGCGACGATCGTCATTTGATAATCACGACCCACAACTGCGCTCGGGTCGAGCATGTTTTCCAGGATGTAATCCATGTTGGCTCGGTTTGAGCCAGTAATGTCAGGACCAATCTGGCCGCCCGTGCCGAAGAGGCGATGACAGTTTTGGCAAGTCCTGGAAAAGATTCTACGTCCATTTCCGGGATTGGCATTCGCCAGAAATTTCGGCGTCAATTCCTTTTTCCAAGCAGCAATTTGCTCTTTACGATCACCGGCGGTTTCGCGAATCTCGCCCCAGTGAACTTTAAGTAACTCGTTCAGCTCTTTGCTATTGAAGGAAAGTATCTGCCGCACATGATAAGCGCCTAAGTCACCGCTCGGAACTGCGCCGCTACCGACGGCCGTCAGGAGCAGTTCTGTCCATGCTGGTCGCGATACCAGCGTGCTGATGGCATCCGCGCGGGCTTCGTTGCTGAGTTTGTTGTATCGATCCAGCAACGCTGTCGGTGTTTTGTCACTGCCGAGTGTTGCAAGGGCCTTCACAGCAGCGGACTGCAGATCGACATTGGTGAGAACCGCTTCGCTGAGCAGAACGTCGGCCGATTCCTTGTCCTGCCCCTTGACGAGAACGCTTAACGCTTGCTGACGGCGAGCGATATTCTGGTTCGGATCGCCCAGTAACGCACGCATTGCCCCGAAGACGCGCTGGTCGCCGAAGAGCACAGCAAGTTGGTCGGCGCGATCACGGACGGATTGTTCTTTGCTTCTGGCGAGCATGTCGTATGCACCTTTCCACGATTCCGGCATCGGAATCGCAACGCGGCCTTCAAATGACGCCATCATTTCTTCCATGATGAGTTGTTGTGTTTCAACGTCTTTCGCACTGCCTAGCGCCGCAACGACGGCCGGCAGGGTCTCATTCATTACCGCAGCGCGGCGGAAAATGAAGCGTCGCACTGTCGGAATCTGTGTCGTCAAAGCCAGCTCAATCGCCTGCTTTGGCTTATCTGCCACGAGCGGTTCGACACCGTACCATAGCAACAGCGGCAGGTTATGGTCGCTAGCGTCTTCACCATGCATCGCAAGCGCCGATGCAATGCCCCAGCGTTGATTGTTCGGTAGCCGCTGCAAGGCTGATGTCAGATACATCCGGACCACAGCGGACGAATCGCTCGCGGCGAGCTCCTGCATTCGCTTCACAACAGTATTCGCTGCAGCCTTGTCTTCCAGCTCGAATTGTATGGCCCAGGCTCTGACGTATTCTTCTTTGTCACCTAGCAATTGCAACGTCATCATTTCGTCAATGGCACCACATGCGTGCAACGTCCAAAGATAACGCAGCCGAGACTCAACAGCCAGCGAGCCATCAACAGCAAGCTTCGACAGGGCAACAGTCGCATCGCCGGAAAGCCCCCTTTCCATGAGCGTCTTTCGCGCCATTCGCGCGTACCAGTCGTTTCGGTGACTGTGAGCCTCGACGAGCTGAGTATCACTCAAATGATGAAGATCGACCGATTGAGCTTTTGCTGTGCCATACGAAATACGATAAATGCGACCATTGCTGCGGTCCCAGATTTCCGGATTTGTACGATGGCAGGCATTTTTGTCGTACCAGTCGATAAGGTAAACGCTGCCATCGGGACCATATCGCAGATTGATGCCGCGATAGGAGTGATCGTTCGCCAGCATCAGATCCTGACCGTGATGACCCACGAAGCCTGACCCTTCTTCACGTTCCAATACATCGCAGTTGATGCGATTGCCATGCACGTTGTTAAAGTAGATCTTGTTGCGATATTTAGCTGGCCAGTTGTCGCCAAGATAAATCATGGCTCCGCAATGAGCGTGACCACCGCCAGCGTCGAGAGTCCCTCCTGCGGCTTTGGGTTCATGTCCCCACCATGCGGAATCCGCCAAATTGCCAGCGTAGTGCTGGTGATCGGCAATGGTTTTAATGTCGTCGTATGTGTACGGATTGAAATGCTGCCCGCCCTGTCGATGATAGCGGGCTCCCTGTATCACGTGCCACAGATGCGGAATCACGCAGGCCGTGATAAACGCCTGCCCTTTGTCGTTGAAGTCAACACCCCAGGGATTGCTTGTGCCGTTCATGAACGCTTCGAAGATGTCCTTCTGAGGATGATATCGCCAGACCGCTGCGTTGAGCGGCAAGCGATCTTGATCAGTTGCTCCTGGTTTGCCCACTCTGGAATGCGTGAAGACTCCGTGACAGCCGTACAACCAGCCGTCCGGTCCCCAAATGAATGTGTTGAGAGTTTCATGTGTGTCCTGCCAACCGAAGCCGTCACGCAGAACAATGGTGCCCGGCGGGACATCTTTCGGGAATTGCAGACTACTTTCCGCATTCGGCTTTTTACTTCCACCAACTCCATCTGGCACATCATCCCCATCGCGATCCGGAATAAACAACAAATACGGAGCCGCACCGACATACACGCCGCCAAACCCGACTTCCATGCCGCTCACCAGATTCAAGCCTTCGATAAAAGTCTTAGACGTATCAAACACGCCATCGCCGGTTGTATCTTCGAAGATGAGAATCTTGTCCTTGCCCTCGCCATTTGGCGCTCGTAGCGGATACGTGTGAGCCTCGGCAACCCACAATCGCCCCTGATGGTCGAAGCACATTGCGATAGGCTGATGTACCATCGGCTCACCCGCAGCAAGCTGTACCCTGAAACCCGGCGG
>JAYVNW010000203.1:0-2275 GCA_043758225.1 Candidatus Kuenenia sp.
AGTCGCTGAGTTTCTCCTTCTCCGTCCATGACTGCATCTTTGGGATACAATTCAACCGAAACGACGGAGGGCACCACACCAGTATCGTTCGGAGCACCAGATTGCAGCCAACGCAAAACAGTATTATAGTGTTCGCTCCCAATTTCGAATTGTTTGCCCCCGGTATGAGGTACAACACCGGCTGATTTTTCCATCAGCAAACTTTCCGCTGGCAGAGCGAGATTAATGCGTCGGCCTGGAATTTCGCGGGTCAGACGATAATGATCGCCTTCCGGATCAAACCCAAACAGCGACAAACGAAATCCGTCCTTCCCTCGAGCGGCTCCATGGCAGCTTCCATTGTTGCAGCTGGATTTCATCCAGACGGGCATCACATCCTGTCGGAAACTGATTGGTGGATCAACCTGCGATGACTGTACAACGACAGGCACCTCGATTGAATGACCGCCATATGCAACCGTTAACCTGGTTTCACCGTCAGCGACGGGATAAAACGTAGCACCTTCCCTGCGTACCTGAGCTTCGCTGGCAATCGTCAATGTCGCTTTGTCGGTAACGTCGAATGTCAGACCATTTGGCATGACCGCCTGTACTATAATTCCTTGTCGATCACGTACGGCCGACAGATGAATATTCATAGGCGAAACGCTGATCGATGCTGGTACTGCGTCATCCGCGAGGACTTTGGAACTCAGTGCCAGCAAGGCCGACAGCACGATCAGGGTTTTTGAAATCATGTTCATCGAGAATTGTCCGTTGGCTTAGTTTCGTTTCACCACAAAACGTGATGTCACTTAGATCACAGGTTCGCAACTTGACGGGAAGTGTCGAATTGCTATTGACCTTGGCTCTTCTTCTGAGATTCCAGTCGCAGTTTTTCCAGTCGAGTCAATCGTTTTTCTGCAGGTGGAGCGACCGGCACTGGGGCCGGCGCTGCTACTGCTACCGCCTCGGGCATCGGAGCCAGTGTCGCTGCTGCTGGCTTTGGCGGCAAGGGCTTATCAATGCGAAGTTCTGAATCACCAACTCGAGCATGAATAATGCTCTCGTTATTTTCAATGACAGTGACCTGGCAGAAGATATTCTTGTGAGTGCCTTCCGGGCTGTCGACTTCTGTCTTCACCTTGAAAACCAGCTCTTTGGTTTCCGCAGTGACCTGTAATGGTTCTGCAGTCACCTTATGTGGCAAGCCTAAGAGAGTGACTGTTGCCGGAGCTTTGAGTTCTTTCAGCACTTGAACATCAACAACGACATCTGTTGCTTTGCCCTGTTCTACCGATGAACGCTGAACCGTCATGCCCACATAGGGCTCTGTTACTTCGAGCGACGCCATCTGCGTGGATGCCCAGCTGGCACCGTTGATGTTTGCCGAACCGATCGCATAGATCGGCCATTTTCCAAGACCTCCATTGGCGTCCGCGTTGATCTGATAGAGACCTTCCGTTTGGCCCTTGGCAATCGTAATTTCGCTGTTCGCTCCGATGCCAGGAGGCCGAAACGGGAACTGAATGTTGATAGGTTCGTCCCAACCTTCTTTTTTTGTTGCAACGATCTTCAACATCATCATGCCATTGCGTACGATTGGCACGTTTGGCTGCACCAGTTCCAGCTTAAAAGGCAACTCCTCAATCGTCGCTACCGGAACACGATCGACGTCTTTCCAAACGTAAAGTGATTGACCAGGTCCAGCGATCACAAAGTCAGCTCGGTTTGAAAACTTGCCGGACACGATCAGATTTGGGTCTGTCGTCTTCATTCGAAAATCTACGAGCGCCCCAGCCAGCGGCGCGTCAGCAGCAGACTCAAACACGACAGGCATGATGTTCAGATTTGCTGGCATCGGCAATGCCGTCATTGTGATGCCCGGCGGCAACTGAATTCCATCGACAGTCAATTCACCGCCGAAGTTCAGTCTTTCGGCGGAAATGATCGTCCCAAAGCGATTCCCGCGTGGCACATAGATTTGCTGGCGAGTCTGTGAATAGCGGGCCAATCGCGGAATGCCGAGCGTCAAAGTCGGCTTCACTTCCTGAAACTCTACGCGATATACAAACTCAGGACCACCACGCTGCAGGTGGTCGGTAATACGAATTGCATAATCACCATCGGCTGGAACCTGCCATCGAAAATAGCTGTCAGGACCGCGTGAATCATCGTTGCCTGTGATTCCTTCACCATTGGCTTTGTACAAATTCATTACGGGATCAATCGGTGATCGAATTCTTCGTCCGTAACATTCGACTTCAAAAACCTGTCCGGCCTTTGCTGTGAATTT
>JAYVNW010000204.1:0-1689 GCA_043758225.1 Candidatus Kuenenia sp.
TCAGCCGCGCGTGTTGGGCGCTATGACGTTTTCGATGGAGAAACTCTGGTGACATCCATCGGCACTGGCTTGTTGAACGGCACGGAATCGTCGCTGAAGCCGGCCGACGAATTGCGATTTTCAGAACTGACGGTCGCGACGGAGGATGCCAGACAAATCGATTCTGATCGGCCATTTTGGTGGATTCTGGCGTTGCTGGCGTTTGGTGTATTGATGTTTGAATGGTGGTATTTCCAGCGTGCTCGAGGGGCCATGGTATGAACGTTGGAACGTTAACGTGCGCGGAAACATTGAGCGTAGGACGGGACTCGAGTCCCGTCCTGCGGCGCTTTGCGTTTATCTGTGCGTTGCTCATGACGGGGCTGGCAACGGCCCAGGAAAAACCTGCGATCCGCATGCGCATGGAGTTGATGTCGATTCGTAATCGATCGTCGGGGCCACTGCCGGTTCACATCAAGCTCGAATACAACAAGCCGCAGATTATTACGGGAGATCTGGAACTGCAGATCTACGACGCTGTCGATGTCATCTCACGTGATGACCTGATGGCGTCACTTCGGTACGAAGACATCACACTCGCTGGCGGCGACTATGAATTCAACATCGTGTTGCCGCCGCTGAAGACTGCTGTGACTCAGAATTGGGCGGTCGTAGCAACATTTGTCACTGAAACCGAACGAATTAAATTGACGTCAGTACCAAACAAAATCGGCAGCGCGGAACCGTTTGATTTATTGACGACAAGTCCGATGGAACGTGGAGCGCTGTTATGCTCGTGCTTCAAAGACTCGCGGCGGCAAAGTGGTTCCAGGTATCGGCAGTTTTTGGAATCCGCGTTGTCGCTGGACAATTACAACCCGCTCTACACGAAGTTGGAGATGCGAAACGGAGATGCGGAACAGGTTCAGCTTTCCGGCAGTCAAAAGATGGAATTGATTGGTCGGACGATCATCCATTTTGCCGGACAATGGTCGTCGAAAGATCTGCCACAGGACCCGCTGTCGTACTGTGCATTTGACGCGGTGCTGCTTTCCGATGAAGCACTCGCTGCATTGCAGCAGGAACAACTCGACGGTTTGCTGGCATGGGTCAAAGCGGGTGGCAGTGTCTGCATTGTGGCTGATGCTCCGATGAAGCCTTTGCAATTGGAGTTCCTGCGAAAGCTCTTCGAAGAAGGTACGGAGAATGCAGCAAATCTGGCACTGGATAACGAAGGGCGATTGCTTGTGGTCGGCGATGAGTCTGCCCCGATTCTGATGAGCCACTGCGGTCTTGGGCGAGCTGTGCTGCTGCCGACGGTGGAAGACTTTGCGACTCGATTCACAAAAGAAGTTTTCGGCCCGGTGGTCGCGTTCCTCTGGAAAGTTCGCAAAGATCAGCCGGTATGGAACGGCGAAAACTGGAAGTCTGCAGATCTGGTGGCTCAGATGAAACAGCGAGGTGTCAATGCAGAGCACGATGAAGAAGGCATCTTCACTCGGGATCCGCAGTATCAGTACTATGGCTATCGAGAAAAAGGCGGAAAGTTCTATCTGGACTACAATCAGATGAAGTCGCAGTTTGGGATCGACGATCGGATTGGTCCTCAAGCTGAACCGTTGCTTGCGGTTGCGGAGCAGGCACTTCTGCCATCCGATGTGGAGATGGTGCCCACATGGATCATTGGCACAATCCTGATGGGCTACGTGG
>JAYVNW010000205.1:0-1532 GCA_043758225.1 Candidatus Kuenenia sp.
TTCAGTGGGGCAGCGATCTCCAAACCGAGCACGAACGATTCCTCACCGAGGAACACTTCGGCCAGCCGGTGATTTTATTCAACTATCCGCGAACATTAAAGCCGTTCTACATGCGCTGCAACGAGGATGGCAAAACCGTGCGAGCTATGGACGTCCTCGTCCCCGGCGTCGGAGAAATCATCGGTGGTAGTCAGCGTGAGGAACGCCTGGATGTACTCCTTGCGCGTCTGCAGGAATGCCACCTGAACCCGGATGACTATTGGTGGTACACCGACCTCAGGAAATACGGCACCGTGCCACACTCCGGCTTCGGCCTTGGCCTGGAACGTGCGGTGTTGCTCATCACCGGCATGACAAACATTCGTGACGTGATTCCGTTTCCGAGAACACCTGGACACGCGGAGTTTTGAGTGAGTTCAAATTGTACAGGAGCCAAATCCATGCCCGTCAATGTAAAAACCGTACAAGGTCGTCGGGACGTTTCATTTCAGACAATGGACGATATCATCGCCGACGCGGAAAAACTTTTGGCATCCTCGACGACGCGAACAATTGGAAACTGGTCGCTCGACAAATTAATTCTGCATTTGTCTCGGACCGTGCATAATTCAATTGACGGGTTTCAGCTGAAAGCGCCGTTAATGATTAGATTGATTATGCCGTTTTTCAAAAGCAAAATCATCAATGCGAAGGAATTGAAGCCCGGTATCAACCTTCCGAAAGCGACAATTCCAGGGGCCTTTCCGGCCGCCGCTTCGCTGCACGAAGCGCTTGACGATCTGCGTCGTGCAGTGGAACAAACGAAGACGGAACGCATGACCGCCGATCATCCCGCGTTTGGAACAATGACGCATGAGGAATGGAATACGCTGCACCTGAGGCATTCTGAGTTGCATTTGAGCTTCGGGTTGCTCAAGTAAGTTATCATCGCAATTTGCCTTTGGTGTGTTGGAGCGGTAGGATGGCGGCAAGTGTCGATCCGCTCATTCTGACGGAAGCCTGGACTCCAACGAAAAGCGAAAGCAAAATGCCATGACCGACGAAACATCCGAATCGCAAAACACAAATGCCAATCAGCCCGTTGCCGATGCCATTCGGGAGGCCGTTGAATCCGGCCAGGATATCGCCGGAGAAGTTCGGAAGATCGTAGTCGATTTGTTCCGCGGCAAAGAAGGTACTATGGCCAGTGCTCGGAAAGCCATACAGGGCATGATGGAAACTGCATCCGAGGTGGCCAGTCGCGCAACACCGGAAAAAGCTGACAGCGTGCTGAAAAATGTAATTGATGGCATCGGCACGGGACTGAAATCCGTCGCGCAGACGACTCAGTATGCAGTTCAGGAAGCGACAGATCGTGGAGAGAGGTTCGCTACAGAAGACGTCGAGCGGGCAAAGAAGGATCTGAGCAGCATTGGGGAAATTCTTGTAGACACTGTGAAGTACTTTGCTGACCGTGTCAGCACTGAAACCGGTGCTGCAGTCAAAGAGCTCAAGACTCATGCAGAACGCACGATGGCGGCCGCGAAGCCGGT
>JAYVNW010000206.1:0-15525 GCA_043758225.1 Candidatus Kuenenia sp.
CGAACAACGAAGTTTGCGTACTCGTCTGTCGTGTGCAGGATGCCACCGTGACCAGCTTTGCAGCGAATCGCACCATCGACGACTTCGTAGTTTTCTGACGCACCACTCCAACCGGTCAGATTGGTACCGTTGAATTTTGATTCGAAACCGTCCGCATGACTCTCGGCCAGAATCTTGTCCGCCTCTTCCGCAGGAATTTGACGCAGATAGATATTTCGCCAGCGGATTTCTCCACCGTGAGTCTGCAGGCAAATCGGGCCTTTCGGAAAGAGTGGATTCTCGCGATCGAAATAATTTTCCATGATCGCGTTGTCAACCACGTGTTTGCCGTTCAGCCAGACGCTTGTCCGTGCGCCGATCTGGCGAATGCGGAAGCTGTTCCACTCTCCGAACGCCTTGTCTGCAAGTTCTGACGGATCTTTGCCAGCTGCACCGGGACTGTTGTTCCACAATCCGCCGCTGCCTTTGTCAGCTCCGATATTGAACTTCGCTTTCTCGGTGAAGTCCCAAATCTGGACCTGAGGATTTGCTTTCAGGTAGATACCGCTGTCTGCCAGAACAACCGTCTTGTAATCAATCAGCAATTCGTAGTCGGTATACTCGCCATCAGTCGCCAAGTAGGCTCCGTGCCCGTCGTTGACAAGTTCGTCATTTTCAACGGACCAGTGTTTCTTTGCGTCCTCAGTCCATTCAGAGATCTTTTCGGCCCGGTTTTCCGGGGTCATCTTCGCCAGATCGCGAGGGTCGAAGTGGGGCATTCCATGCCAGCCTGTCAGATCCTTGCCATTAAATATGGCTTGGAAACCTTCAGGAACTTCAGCAGCCTTGCAGCATTGGCCTGCGCTGAAAACCAGGGGAAAGATCAACGCTGGAAGCAAAGTTTGCTTAGCGATCATTGAGAAGCTCCGGGGCGGGCAAGTACAGCGGGTAAGACGTTCAAAATAATTCCATTGGGCAATTCATTGACCGTAACGTAACGTAAACCCTTCGCCTCGAAAACCGAATTCTTATGAGTTTCCAGAGTTCCAATGCAAAGAACCCAATGACCTCTGTGGATCATTGGGTTCTAGAGTCACTATTCAGCTAACCGAAAGTTCAAAGATTCATCGTGTCATGAAGGTCTCAGCTGCCTGTTCTGCGGTGCGATAGTCGTCACGATCAGTTAGCAGCACCGTGTGCAGAACCGTTTTTCGCTGCCGATAGACTTCGATTCGAATTGAGGAGCCGATGTCTGACAAACTGACAAGATTAATCAGATGATTTTCATCGATGACCGTCACGCCATTGAAGGACACAATTACATCATCAGGGCGAAGTCCTGCAGTGATTGCCGGGCTGTTCTTATGAGAGTACACTCGGACGATTCGTGCACCCAGGGAACGAGACATCCCCAAACGCTGAGCCGCCGCATCGGTGAAATTGTTATCCAGTTCGACACCCAGATAAGCGCGGCGAACTTTACCGTGCTGAACCATCTGATCGAACACATGTCGCACAAGATTGCTTGGAATGCTGAACCCGATCCCTTCATTGCCGCCGCTGTTGGAAGCGATCGCAGTGTTGATCCCGATAACATTGCCATTCATATCAACCAACGGACCGCCACTGTTGCCGGGATTAATCGCGGCATCGGTCTGCATGAAGTCCTGGTTTGTCACAGACTGATCTGCCGTCAATGAGAGGTCGCGGCGTCCTTTAGCACTCACGATTCCCATCGTGACAGACTGGCTAAGTCCAAAAGGGCTCCCTACTGCCAGTACAAAGTGCCCGATCTTAAGATTATTGCTGTCTCCCCATCGGGCCGTCGGCTGGCCTCCATCGGGGATCTCGATAATTGCGATGTCACTTTCAGCATCACGGAAAACTTTTTGCGGATGGACCTTTGAACCGTCCGCCAGGATGATATCAATCGCTGGGTTTTCGGCACCGCGAATGACATGATTATTTGTAATGACAAACAGTCCACGCACCGCTTTGCTTCGCATCAGAACTCCGGAACCGGTCTCTTCGACCTTCCGTTCAGCTTCAACACGAATTGCCTGAATATGTACAGCTGAAGGCATTACAGAATCAGCAATATCGGAAATGTGATTCCCACCATCCAGCAACGCAGCAGCAGCGGCTGGAATGCGAGCTTCATGGTTTGTTTCTTCAGAGACGGCTCGAGCAGACTGAGTCAGTCTCGACGATTCCAGTTGCCCACCGATCGCAAGACCGATTGACAGCATGCCGATCGAAGCAAGAATAGATTTTTGACGTCGCGCCATCAACGGACTCTCCGGGGAAAGTTTCACATCCTGTGGCACGGCTCCTTCCGCGTGAATTTAGATTGATATCAATGAAGACATCGCAAACTTTTTTTGAAAGCATACGAATAACTTCAGAGCTCTGGTGACTGGCCTCCGTGGAGTCACCGCAGCGATACATCAAGTTGTGACTAGAAGTGATCACAACAAGACATCTCACCACACTGGTTATCGTTCTGCTGTTTCAGCCAAAGCAAATAGAATCCGGTAGATTCTGCCGAACAGAGGCGGAGTTGAGCGGCAATGCTGAGAAGTAGGCAGAATCGACACAAGAGGCCTCAATTCCAGAATATCAACGCGACACGCCATTTACTTTAAAGGGAAAAAGGCCCGAAATCCTGGAATGGACCTCGGGCCTGGGAAAGTTTTGCTGAAAACCAAAAAGTCGCCGATTGCCTTGACTAGACCTTTGGCTCCGGTGGAGCAGCAGGGATTGGCTGGGTTTCAGGGATCGGTCGCAGCGATTCGGTTGACTCAGGAGGCCCTGGCACATTTGAAGGCACTGGGCCGTGAGGCTGAATGTTTTCAAACTGCTGTTGCGGCTGGAATTGCGTGCCCTGAGGCTGCTCGTGCAGATAAACTCGCTGCTCTGGCTGAATCGCTGAATGATCATGCTGATGCTGTTGCGGAACATATTGTTCTTCGACCGCTGGCATTGGCTGCCGATACGCTGGCTCGAAAGGCTGTACCTCCAGTTCAGGGAACCGGATCGCCGACTTACCAGCATTGCTTGTTCGAGGAACATTGTCAGTGCCGGGATACTCAGTCACCTTCATCTTAGGCACGCCAGTCGATACGCAGTTTGGTCGATTCGGACTCCAGAAGGTAGCACCTCCAGCGGATCCGCAAGAGCTGCAGCCTCCACCGGCCCCGCATTGACCTCCGCACGATCCGCACTTGTCACCACACGATCCAATTTGAATACCACAAGTACCACAGCTTGAATTCTGCAGCACCTGGGCATCACAGCCGACGATGTCGTTCCGACACGCAGTATTGCACCCGTTGTTGTGGAAAGCTGAACCTGCGGTGTACGCACAGCAGCCATTGGAGTTGCCGTATCCACCACCTGATTTTCGGAAACCAGGTAACGAATACGACTGGTCGAGGCAGTCGATGGCTTTGGCGAAATCGCCCAATTCGCCGTTGACTGATTTTTGCAGGCAGACCATACCGGTCATCACCCCCAGCACAAGCAAAGTTCCTACGATTACAATTTCAGCGGACAGGATTACTCCGTACTCATCCTGCCGAAAGGCTTTCAGAAGTTTTAACATTGATATTCTCCACGCACAAAATCAGAGGGGAAGAGATCCGCAACGCATTGCCACGGAATTTGTTGGCAGACAAAAAACGGGGCTGCCAGCCGGTTCGTCGTTATCATTGGTGTTTCAAGTGCTGCCCTGAGCAGGTGATGTGCGTGAAATGGCCGTTCGTTTGAGCGTCGATCAGGAGTCACCCGATGCGAGAGTGGGGCTTCATTGCCCCATCTCGCGTCGGACGAACACAACGACCGAAAGTCCTCTCAGTCGCTGGCGGTTTCTCAGGCCGCCGTCTCCCTCTCTCGCTGCGAACAAAGCCGGACTGCACCACAAAGGAATGTCTCTCTCGGGACCGATACCGGCTGGCTCTCTGAAAGTCAGCAGCCGGCATCAGCTCTCGCATTCCTTACAACTGGTGCAACCGTTCTCGTCACAACGATCGATTTAGAATGCACGACCCGTGCCACTGGCCTAACCGGCACAATCGATACAGCCGGACTTTGTTCACAAGGCGTTTTAAGTAAAGCAGTTACGTCAAAAGTATGGGCGCGGCGAAGGTGGAGATTTTCCGATTGCGCGCAAAGTATCACTTGCGCCGGTGTTAACGATAATGACAATTAAACCGAACATTCGGACGTTGCGGGCAGTTTGAATTCTGCCGGGGATGGTTCAGCGGCGAGGCTGACCAACAGAAACGGATGCGTAAGCGTTGGTGGCGGCAGCCAGCCGGCGATTCGGCACGCGAAAGCTGCATCGAATATGTCCGCGCAACGCGCATACTGGTGCGAACAGCTCGCAAATTGCTGGTGACGGCGCAGACAGTGTCAAGTGGCAGTTGGTCAGGCGGCGGAATTCTCGCCTACACACATGAAGATCTCTGAGATCGAAGCGTCTATTGTGCGACACATGGCTTCAAAAGCCAGGTCATCTTCATCCATATCCATGCCAAACGGCTCTTCTGTATGCGCTGCCAGAGTCTCAAGCCCCAGCTTGAAGTAGCTCAGGATTGCCGTCAGCGGCAAAGTCCACCAACCAAAACTATGCACAATTTCTTGCGCCAGAGTCATCAGATCAAGAGCACTCTAGCGAAGTTCGGCGAGCAAAGATTGTCGCATTCGACATTCTATCGAAGCCGTTCCGCAGGTATTGCGCGGAAGATTCTCAACGCAAACAGCAGCACGCAGAAAGCCGTAAAAGATCCGGCGACCATAACTGTGATAGTGGGCCAGTGACTGAAAATAATCTTCAGTTGAATAGCTTCCCACAGGAGACGCCATGTGCTCAGCACGATAAGTGCCGCAATGCAAAGATACGGACCGAAAGCCACAAAACTACGACCGGTCACGATGCGGCCTCCAAGACCAAGCACAAGGCCAACAAGGGGAGCGATCGAAAGAACGCACAACGTCGGCTGCCATCCCATAAAGGCACCAATCATCGCCATCAGCGTGACGTCGCCGAAGCCTATCGCCGGAATTCCAAGAATCAAATGTGCTGCGATTCGAGAGGCCCACATTAATCCGGCCCCCGTCAGCAAACCGCAGAGACTCCAGACCAAACCATGCAGATGCTGATGTTGCTTCATCCATTCTGGAAGATAGGGTCCATAGAGCATCACAAATTCATAGTCCCAATCGACCCAGACGTGAATCAACTGCAACTCCCCAGTGAGCCCTGCAAGTGTGATCGCGATGACAATGCCGGGTAAGACGATTGCATCTGGAATCACATAGTCCAGCAAGTCGGCAATCGTGGCAGTTGTCAGCAGGAACATAAAAACCAGATGGAACGGTAAACGGTTCTGCCAAAGTTCCATTGATGGACGCACTTCGGCTACCGTCTGGCAACCATGCTGAAGCAGGCACGCGAACAACCCAAACAACATCGCAGTAATGACAGACGCGGCAATCGGCCATACGAAATCTAACTGCTGACAGCCTCGACACCGGATGGGAGCGAAAACGGACAAGAGTCGCCGCGCAAACGAAAACTTGTCGTTGCAGTAAACGCACGCACGTAATCCAGTGCGAGCCGAAGGGTCTATCAGCGATGTTGCCCAAACGGCAGCGATCCGTCCGGCAACCAGACCTGAAGTAACAATGATTGTCATAAAAAACATAAATTGAATTGAGCCAAGCTTCTCAAGAATGTTTCCGTCAACTACACAGTTTTGCCTACACCCGAAATTACGCAATCGCCGAACCGAAATGCAGAGCTTATTCTTTGAGCGGCTAAAAATGAGGGATTTCGTAGCAGCCCAATTCCAGGGAAAACTTAAATCGGGTTCTTTTGTATCCGAATAATTTTGGGCGTCCGGCCCAGTTGGGGGTTTAATACCCGCGAAACCCAATTCCATTGAAATACGCAAATCTGTTTGAGTATCAGGAGATTTGCGCCAATTTGTTCAAAAAAAATGCACGTTGCTCGCAATGTAGGCACATTATCCTCGTGTCTTCGTTTTTCGGCGGCTTTCTCGTCCGGCATAGCAGTTGCATTGTGGGGACGTGTACAGGAGTTACGATATGATCGCAGGAAGCAGCATTTATGCGGGTTCATGG
Organism: Candidatus Kuenenia sp.; assembly: GCA_043758225.1. Classification (GTDB taxonomy): domain Bacteria; phylum Planctomycetota; class Planctomycetia; order Planctomycetales; family Planctomycetaceae; genus SXXK01. Next base: position 6,127 of record JAYVNW010000206.1, read on the forward strand.
AGTCTGAGTCATGGAATGGCTGGTCTTTCTGACGGTTGTGAAGTACAAGATTCCCTGTATTTTTAGCTTGGCATTGTCGAGCGCAGGCATGTTTGTTTATCCAGCCAAAATGAAGTGAAGGGGCGAGGCAGAGATCATGAAAAAGCTTGAGGCAGTTATCCGTCATTACAAGCTGGAAGACGTTAAAACGAAACTCACCAGCATCGGCGTTCAGGGAATGACGGTTACCGAAGTGCGTGGTTTTGGTCGTCAGCGTGGGCATAAAGAGACCTATCGCGGGGCCGAATACACGGTAGATTTCATGCCAAAAGTGAAACTGGAAGTTGTTGTCAACGACAACGAAGTCGATGGTGCGATCAACGCGATTTGCGAAGCTGCGCGAACCGGCCAAATTGGCGATGGTAAGATCTTTGTTTCCAACCTTGAACAGATCGTTCGTATTCGTACGGGCGAGACTGGCACAGAAGCCATCTGATCGCTTTCTTTTCGTACACGAATCTAAAAACGCCGATTTCTGCAACTGCGCCTGCGGATGTCGGGTTCTTTTTGGAGTTCCGCCGCGCGTTGGCGAACTGAGGAGACGTCTTGCACAAGCAGCTTTTGCCCGATGCAGATGGCCTCCCCGACGCCTATTGGTGGATTATTCCACTTTCTCCGAAAGCAAAATGAGACGCAGGTTTGTGTTGTCGGTAGCCGATTGCCGAATTACACTGCGGCTGTTCGTTTCCCCGCCGGGATTTCGGTTCCGGTCCGTCGGGCGACTCGTTGGCTTTACAGCCTTGTACGAGTTCCACGGGGTCTTTGCCCGCAAGTTGATACAATTCCACTAAGGTATCTTGTCGTCCATGGCTACTATTTCTCGCGCTGACCTTAAGAAGCTTCGTAAACGCCGCGCCCGTCTAAAAAAGAAGAAGATGACCTGCCAGTTTTCTGGTCATGGGTCAGTTCCGCGTCCAGTCTATGTGGACTACAAGGATTTGAAGACCCTGCGAACTCTGATCGATCGCGAAGGTCGCATCCTGCCTCGCCGCCGCACTGGCACTTCTGCTTTATATCAGCGTGCCGTCCGAACAGCCGTTCTGCGAGCCCGCTTCATCGGTTTACTGCCATTCGTGGCTGAAGAATAAACCGATCTTCGGAAGAGCAATGAAATACGAAAGGCCGTCTGTCTTCAGGCGGCTTTTTTCCTGCGCCGGGACTGTGTAGGATGGTCGTTCCTGTCCGTCTGGAAGTTCAATGGTGGAAAGGTTTTGAGCAGAGTGTGTGCTGTGTCAGCGAACACACCATTGTCTTGAACTTTCTCCCAATGGCGCGTTGCGTTCCGCTACACGCACCCTACGAAGGACAACAACATCCAGGGAAAACGTATCATAGCAGGGAGACAATAAGTGACGACTCGAATACTGAGCATATCCGGTTTGCGTGGCATCATCGGAGATGGTCTGGACCCTATCTACATTACGCGGTTCGCCGCAGCCCTTGGCACGATCTTCTGCGGCGGCAAAGTGGTCGTTGCACGAGACGGCCGATCAACCGGCCCCATGATTCAACATGCAGTGATCTCAGGTTTGCTGGCCACAGGTTGTGAAGTTCTTGACGCCGGAATCTGTACGACACCCACGTGTGGTGTGCTGGTGCGACATCACAATGCCGCCGGCGGACTTCAAATAACGGCCAGTCACAATCCCATCGAATGGAACGGACTGAAACCCTTCGCTCCGGATGGATCTGTCTTTAATCGCGAACTTGGTCTGCAACTGCTAAGCATTTTGGAATCCGAAGCGATCACTTGGAAGTTCTGGTCTGGCCTCGGCAAGGTGACCACGCTGACAGACCCGTCTCAGCCACACATCGATAAGGTCCTGTCGCTGGTTGACGTCGAAACCATTCGTAAAAAGAAATATCGCGTTGTACTCGACTGCAACCACGGCTCCGGCGCCACATGTGGACCACGTTTACTGGAAGCACTCGGTTGTGAAGTGATCGTGCTTGGCGGAACACCGGACGGACGCTTTGAACATATTCCCGAACCGACAGAAAAGAATCTCGGTGATCTCTGCAAAGCTGTGATCCAGAACAAAGCACACGCCGGTTTTGCTCAGGACCCCGACGCGGACCGCATGGCGATTGTGGATAACGGCGGACGCTACATCGGCGAAGAACTCACGCTGGCACTTGCAGCGGACTTTGTTCTGGAACGTCGCAAAGGACCTTTTGTCGTCAATGGATCCACCAGTCGCGTCACTGCTGATATTGCGGCGAAACATAAGTGTCAGTTTCATCGCAGCTTCGTCGGTGAAGCCCACGTCTGTGCCAGGATGCGGTCTGTGCAGGCTGTGCTTGGTGGCGAAGGAAATGGCGGCGTCATTGAACCGCAAGTCGGCTACGTGCGAGACAGTCTGGTTTCGATGGCCTACGTACTGGCGGGGATGACGGACAAAAAAACAACGCTTGCGAAATGGGCCGATTCGCTTCCGTTTTACACGATCGTCAAAGACAAAATTACATGCCCTGCGAGCGCAGTTCCAACAGCCTGCGATGCATTACGAAAAGCATTTCCCGATGCTGAAGCCCGAGATGGCGATGGTTTGCGACTGGACTGGTCAGATCGCTGGGTTCAGGTTCGAGCCAGCAATACGGAACCGATCATTCGCATCATCGCTGAAGCACCGGAAACCAAACAAGCAGTGGCGTTGATTGATCAGGCTATGAAAGTCGTCGCCGATTCAGTTGCACCATTTTTAAAGTAGCTGCCTTTAATTCCTTCGTGACGAAGCGACGGTCAGCGTATGACACGTTGCACTTGCCAATCTTAACCGCTGCAACTTCGAGTTTTATTCCAGGAAGCCCTGCCCATGCAGAATTACGCTTATGTCGAACGCTTCGTCAATCTTCTTGATCCAGCGGCCAATACGATCTTCAATATGTCTGTTGACGACGCAGTCGCCAGGCTTGGTTCGGGCGATCCCGCGAAAGTTCGCGAAATCGATGGCCAGTTTGCCATCGTGCATCAGAACGGTCATATAATCCGCATGGCCCGTTCGATCGGTCGCCCGATGCGGTACTTTCTGGCAAAGCAGGTTGCGGGCCCTTGCCTGATTGTGGCCGAACGCATTGATGAAATCGCGGCATGGTTAAAGAAGGAAGGACTCGCCGAGCAATTCCATCCTTCTTACACACGCATGGTGCCAGCTCATCACATTCTCGAGCTGGCTTTGATTGGTTGTCCCGACCCAAGCCCCGGCTGCACGCGATTCTTCACACCGGAACGTAATCGCCTCAGTAGTAATCTCGACGAAATCGGTCATACCTACATCGGCGCGATGCAGCAGGAAATCTATCGCTGGCTGGATCAGATTCCGACGAGTGCACCTATTGGCGTTCTCTTCAGCGGCGGTATCGACAGCGGCGCAGTTTTCCTGGCGATCTATGATGCAATGCTGAAACGCGGCGAGTCTCCAGGTCGGTTGAAGGCCTTCACACTGTCGGTGGACTCAAAGGGCCAGGACGCTTCACAGTCGCACGAATTCCTGTCGTCGCTGGATCTGGGTCTGTTTCTGGAAGTTATTGATGTTCCAGCTTCCGCCATCAATTATCGTGAAGCCGTGAAGGTGATTGAAGACTACAAACCGCTTGACGTGCAGTCGGCCGCAATGTCGTTAGCACTATGTCGCGAGATTCGCAAACGCTATCCGGAATGGGTCTATCTGGCGGATGGCGATGGAGGCGACGAAAACATGAAGGACTATCCGATCGAGGACAATAGCGAACTCACAATTCGCAGTGTGCTCAACAATTCGCTGTTGTATCACGAAGGCTGGGGCGTGAACGCCGTCAAACATTCTTTGACCTACAGTGGCGGACAAAGTCGTGGCCACGTTCGATCATGGGCGCCGGCCGCAACATTTGGCTTCCGTGGATTGAGCCCTTTTGCGTTGCCGAATGTTATTGAAGTTTCTGAAGGCATCCCGTTTATCGAACTCACCGACTGGGATCACGGCAAACTTTACGAACTGAAGGGCGAAGTCGTTCGTCGCGGCATCGAACAAATCACCGGGCACACGATGCCCGTTTTCGAAAAACGCCGCTTCCAGCGCGGTGCAGCATCCGACGCGGAATTCAAAGCCCTGTTTCCTGTCAACGAGTTGCCATATCGTCAGGCATTTGCTGAGCTCTATGCACGGTAATGATTCCGGATCGCTGCTACAATGCTGGTGCAGTTGACCGAACGCATCAGCTTCGTGCGTCATGCACCTACAACTGACCCCCATAGCATTTTTGAAAGTTCAAACGCCATGAATCGCCGACACATTCGATCGTTTTTCGGATTCTTGATTGTTGCTGTGAGCATGCAATTACCGGCATCCTCTTTGACGGCTGCAGAACCGCTCAAGGCGTTGATTGTCGATGGACAGAACAATCATGGAGCATGGCCGACCACGACAAAGATGATGAAGAGGTACCTCGAAGACACGAAACTGTTTTCAGTCGATGTGGCCACTGCCGCACCCAAAGGCACTGATCCGGATTTCAAGCCGGATTTTAGTAAGTACAAAGTCGTCATCAGCAACTTCGGCCACGGCGCGTCTCCGTGGCCAAACGAAACTCAGGATGCGTTTGAGAAGTTCGTCAGCGGTGGTGGTGGATTTGTCGTTGTACACGCAGCAGACAATGCGTTTCCTGAGTGGCCTGCCTATAACGAAATGATCGGACTTGGTGGTTGGGGCGGACGCACTGAGAAAGACGGACCATATGTCTACCTGAATGACAAAGGCGAAGTTGTTCGCGACGAAACGCCTGGCAACGGTGGAAACCACGGGGCTCAATGGGAATTTCCAGTGATCGTTCGCGACACAGAACACCCGATTACCAAAGGAATGCCGTCTGAGTGGCTGCACGCCAAGGATGAACTCTATGACAAGCTTCGCGGCCCAGCAAAGAACATGCAGATTCTAGCCACAGCGGAATCCCAGGTGACCGGTCGCAACGAACCGATGATCTTTACAATTGGTTACGGCAAAGGCCGAGTCTTCCACACACCAATGGGTCATGCAGAGTATTCAGACGAATGCGTTGGATTCATCACAACGCTGCAACGTGGCACTGAATGGGCCGCGACGGGCAAAGTCACAATCCCAATTCCTGCGGATTTTCCAACGGCCGAAAAGACCAGCAGCCGCCCATTTGCAAAGTAGCAATTCGTAGGACGGGACTCCAGACGCGTCCAGATTTAACTTCGTACAAGGACGGGAATAAAGTCCGTCCTACGCTATGTCATAAAATCAGCCGTCCTTCGTCACACCACGTCGCAACCATAAAGCTCGCTCGGCCGAGCGAGCTACTTTTTCTTCGTCCGTTCTGCAAGCACTTTGAAATAGGCCTCAACGCTCTTGCGATACCATTTGCTTCGCCCTGTTCGGCTTCCACTGTGGCTTCGTTCAGCTGGGCCTGTGCATTCGCGGATTCATTCTGAGCGACCTGTTGAATATTGTTCGCAGCGTTCTGCAAAGGTTCCGCCACAGCGGCATTATTCAAACGACGTTCATGGCGAGCGGCACGGGCGACATCTTCAGAAGCCTTTGAGACATCCTGAGTGACTTCTTCCTGCTGCCTTGCTGCCTCAGAGGTTTCAGGCTGTTGAGCAGCATCTTCGTTTTCGAGGGTGTCCGCGACTTCTGTTTTTGTTTCTTCCATTTCACGAAGCTGGTCAGCGGTTTGCTGAGCCATCTGCGGAATCGTTGGCGAGAACTTCGCGATTACGTTGCGAGCGTGCTGCATCACCGGTTCGATGTCGTCGATAACTTTCGTCAGAGCTTCGCGAATTTCCACGAGTTCATGTTCAGCGCTCACCATCGCGTCGCGTTTCCAGCGACGCTCGGTGATCTTGCGAACAGCGTCACGAACCGGCGTGTCCCACCGAATCTGATCCAACGGCCCGACCAGTTCATTCTTCACACCGGATTCGCGCAGACGCTGGCTGGCCAGTTCGAAACCTCGTTGCACCAAATCCCATTGACGCGGATGGTCCATGTGCGATTGCCTGCCCTACGAATTCCAGCGTTCCATGTTCAGCAGATTGTTGAGCGCGTCGCGGGCGATGGTCAGGTCGTGGCCCGCTTCCAGCGTGCGATACGCCGGAGCAATCTCTCGGAGATCAGCCGCGATCGGAGAATCCTGCGGCGACACTTCGCGATGCTGATTCAGCAACGAGGTGACAGCTCGATGTGTCAATCCGGCATCAGATGCATACTGAGCATCGGCATCCTTGCGGGATTGAGTCAACTCGCGCCGCGACCGAAGCTGGTCCATACTGCGACGCCATTTCAATTCGAGTTCGGCAATGAATCGCTCAGCCTGGTCGAGCAGCTTTTTGCTTTCTGATGAGCCCGCTGAATTCGCGGCCTTCACGGCAAATTCGTTCTCCTGTCGCACTGCGTTAGCCAATTGTTCAATCGGGACAAACAAGCTCCCCGCGCGGTTGTCGAGATCTCGCCATGCATTCACCACGCGGCCTGACAAGCCGCCATCGGCCACATCAAAACGCTGCTGATTTTTCAGCTGATTCAGGAAATCCCTTGATACGTTGCGAGGCTGGTCGAGTTTCTCTTCGGACTCCATCGATTCCTGCAACGGCTCGCGCTGAGACGTTGACCAGTTCAGCAGATTGTTAACGTGACCGTCCAGATAGCCTGGCAATCGCCGCCGCTGGGCTCGAAGTATGCGTTCGGTTTCGCATCCAGCGGCAATGCGATCCAGTCGCCTCCGTTGATAGAAATGTGTTGTTGGAGACTCACGAGCGGAAGATCGTCTTTTCGACGGTTTCGTCCATCACATGGATGTTGGATGTAAATTCGGCCTCGGTGCGGCCCTTCATCGATTGCCGCGCGGCACCTTGTTTTTCGGTGAATGTTTCCAGTGTCACTTCGTCGAAACTTCCGCCCGTGACTTTGACGACGATCGCCACAGTTTCGTCTTCGGCCAGCAACAGTGAATGCGGCGTCGGCTGCAGAATCTCCACGTTGACTCGGGAAACGCGCGCGATGTTGGCACCCTCATGATGGCTCGCGCGGCAAGCTGCCGGAATCTTCCATCGCCGGACAGCAACAACGCCGCAGCAACCGCCACGATCACGACGGCAGCCAGAATCCATCTAGCGACCAGTTTCATCGGTAACAAACGAGTGACCTGAATCCGTCCCATCTGCTCAGCGACTTTGCCTTGCACCAAACTTCGAAACATCGGCGAGTCATGTAGTACCGATGGATCGTCAGTAGCAAGTTCCACACCGGACAAAAGATTCTCGCGAAGTTGCGGTTCGGAAAGTTCAACCTGCGACGCAATCTCTTCCTTTGCCGGAAGGTGTATCATCTTTCGCAGACATGTCATTCACACCATGACGACGACTGGCAAATAAATTGCCGCACTCAGCCCCCATCGGACTTCATCGTTGAGCAACCAATACCAATCAATGGCCGCCACGATCTCCGTGCAAAGCAGAAACGTCACCAACCCCGACCAAAGTCCCCTCGCAACAATCAACCACACCCGCCGCCGCGCAAAGTGGCGAAGCTTATTTGTGACGATGGGATCAAGCGTGATGCTCATGGCAAGTTTCCGAACAGATCAGGCGAGCGGCAGGGCGTCAGCCCTCCGAGCACGGCGGGTTACCGCAGAGTGCAAACTTTAGTCTGTGTACAGCGAAAATCACAGTTCGAAGTGAGTAATCCAACCCGTCTAGTCGTAGCCGGACTCGTCAGAGTTCGGACCAGAAACTCGCGACTTCTGCTACTTCTATCGCTGAATCTCGATTACTCGCGTCATCCTGCGGCCTTCGGTACGATGCCTTATGGGCACACGGAAAACGACAAACCGCCGCCCCGAATCCTGGAGTCAGAGAATGTTGAGCGACTTTGTGAGATTGAAGTACATCCTGACCGTAGTTCTCATGCTTTGTGCGTCGTCAGGGTGCGGATATAGCGGCGATGTGCCATCATACCGGAGTGCGATCCGATCCGGTCGTAAAATCATCGCACCGGCATTGGCGATGGAAAAACAGTTCCCGAAAACTGAGCATATGCTGATCATGTATGGCGGAACCGGGAGTGCTCAACACGAATGGCAAACCGTTTCTTACTTCGGGGGACGCTACGAATTGACAATGACTGTGGATGTCTTGCTCAGCGATGATGGTAAGACGATCGAAAACGTGATTCAGGAACCGCATTTGACCTCAACGTGTGTAGCAAGATCTCCGATTCGGGGGCATGCTTGTATCAGGGATCGCGGCATCAGGAATTTGGAATCGACAAATGGAATCAGTTTAGAGATTCGGGGTTCGATCTGAAAACCATGGATGCTCAATACGACGGCACAGTCGTGAAAAACTTCGAAGCATTCGCCGACACCGTGCAACAGAGCAGAAAAATCTGGCGATGAGTTCGGTCAGGTTTCGTTGGTTCACCAAACACCGGCCGTTGTCGAACCCCGAGGCAGCCGGCATCACTTCACATTCGATTCGAAGGCAGCCAGGCGTGATTGGCCGGAAACAGGCAGTGCGTACTGCGACTGGCCGCGCGATCCCAGACGAGTTCGACAAGCACGGAGGGCTGATGCCCAGCCGCTCGCCTGAACAGCCTACAACAACCCCGCCCATTTTCTTAACACCCACTCTACAGTCAACAGAATAACAATCGAAGCAAACCACCAATAGCTATGCCAAATCAACGTCTCAGATTCGACGACGCGACCGCTGCTCAGCGGGCTGAGCAATTCGGGCAACGAGGACATGTCTTCTTCGCGAAGAAACGCACCGCCAGTGTCAGTGGCCATCTGTTTGAGCAACGATTCATTCGCCGCTGTTTGATTCATCTCGCCGGATTCTGGGGCAAGGACGACGAATTGGCTGCGAGCTTTCCGAGCGGCATCGCTGTAGCCGGCGGCTCGCAGAGAAACTTCGTATTCGCCTTCCGGCAGTGCCGCGATTCGGCCGCAGTAGATTCCCGGCACGTCTGCGTCGGCATTCAGACTCACAGTCGAAACGATGCGGCCATCTTTCCAGACCAGTGCATCCGCAGTGGCGTTGAGGGTTAGGACTTCAACGTCGTGTGTTTCACGTAGTGCCGCAAGGATGTGAGCCGACGATTAGGACAATCCCAGTTCCGCCCGTCGCCAACGCGGCGTTTCATCAAACATCGCGAGAGCCGAGCGAAGTGATTCATCCTCAGAGTTAACAACTTCCATCATGGAGTCGTCGAAAGTCAGGCGCACGGCGGTTTGAATCGATTCGCTTGCAGGGTCCAACGCCGTCAATTGCGCAACTGTTGCCTCCGGCGCACGTTCGATACCAGCAGCAGCTGTCTCCAGAAGTTGCAGCAATTCCGTTGAGAGTCGCTCGAAAAT
>JAYVNW010000207.1:0-1936 GCA_043758225.1 Candidatus Kuenenia sp.
TATTCGAGGACTTCCTTGAGATGTCCGTCTGTTGCCTCGCTGGCGGCACGATGGAAGATGACTATTTGAAGATCGTTCCTCGGTATTCCTCAGGCGAGAAAGGCCATCGAGCCATCGACGTACTCCCCGAGGCGTCCACGGCCACATGCTTCGAGCAAATCTACCTGACCGGGCTGAAAGTCTCAAAAGCTGAATTCAAAAACATCCAACTCACCCGACACGACGTCTGTCCCCAATGGAACTACACCATCCGGCCACACTCGGAAAACACGGAGTAGTTTTTGGACGGGTTCTAAGGACGACCTCCCAAAATCCGCGACCGCACCGATTTCGCCAGAATTCTCCAGTGAGTTGCCTGTTCGAGCTGCAATTCCCACAATTCAAGCTTGTGGCTGTCGTAATGCTTCTACTTTGAATCACACGGGAGTGATGCTGATGTTGAGTCTTGTCAGGTGGTATATTGTTGCGGTTGTTTTGAGTGCGACGCCTTTTGCACTGGCAGATGATTTCTTTTTCAAAGACGGTGACAGCGTCGTCATGATTGGCGACAGCATTACGGAACAGCATTTGTATTCCAACTATGTTGAGATGTGGACTTCCACTCGGTTTCCGGCCTGGAAGTTGACGTTTCGAAATGTTGGGATCGGCGGAGATCGCTCCGTGGGCGGCAACGCGAGATTTACTCGCGACGTTTTATTGCATAAGCCCACAGCCATGACAGTTGACTTCGGCATGAACGATGGCGGCTATGGTGGTTTCAGCGAAAATGTCTTTAAGCCTTACATGGACGGCTTGCAGGGAATGGCAGATCAGGCGAAAGCTGCAAGCATTCGAGTCGCATGGGTGACGCCTCAGCCACTGGACAATGGCGATCAGGGACCAACAGCGCTTGTTGGCTACAATCAAACGCTGGAGAAATTCTCTGACGGCGTCAAAGTTATTGCAGAAAAAAATGACGGACTATTCGTCGATCAGTTCCATCCGTACGTTGCAGCGCTGGACAGGGCTCGAAGTCAGAGCTCGACCTACCATCGAATCACTGCTGGTGACGCCGTTCATCCAGGTCCGCCAGGTCAGGCCTTGATGGCCGCGTCAATTCTCAAGGGACTTCATTTCCCCGCGCTCGTGTCGTCGGCAGAGATCAACGCTGCTGGAAAAGTCATCGCGGTGAAGAATTGCACTATTGATAAAATCGCGGCAAAAGATGGCAGTCTCAGCTTTTCACGTCTTGATGCTGCTTTGCCATTCTTCCCTGCCGAGGCCACAACAATTCTTCCTTACGCGCCGATTCTGGAGGAACTCAATGACTATCACTTAAAAGTGCATGGTCTTGCAGTCGGTACGTACGAAGTGCGAATCGCTGGTACCAAAGTCACGCAGTTGACTGCTGAAGAACTGTCATCCGGAACAAACATTTCTGCCGCTGTTTTGGCCGCCGGTCCGATCGCAGCTCAGGTAAAGTCGGTGCGTGAAGCCATTGAAAGAAAGAATCGATTCCATCACGACGTAATCTTCCGCGGAATCGTGCTGAGTAGCGTTCCGGGCTGGATCACCAAAGTTGTGTCTCAGGAGAAACTGGAAGAGGCAAAACAAGCGGCCATTCAAGAGCAATTAGAAAAGTTGCCCGCGATGGACGCGGAGATCGCTCAGGCACTGATCATGAAGGCAAATGCTTTCGAAATTGTGCCCGTGAAATAGATGTTCCCACAGCGGCTATTGGAATCAAAGTGCTGCGATGTCGCCACAATATTCGGCCCACATGTGGGCAAACAAAAAGCCCGTGTTGAACACACGGGCTTGATCTTCATTTCGGCAGATTCGGCAGTTCCAGTTGCGTCCCCTCGCGGCATTGACCTGAATTTCTTCAGGAATCGATTGAGAGAAGAATTGCTTACCTGGGGCAGAAGATAGAATCAAAATCGACGTTACACGCCAG
>JAYVNW010000208.1:0-5357 GCA_043758225.1 Candidatus Kuenenia sp.
GCTCGGAAATTCCACGTCGATTTGCATCATGCCCGGCATGTTGCAGATCTGGCACGAACATTATACCGAGCACTTCAGTCCGAACACCGCATGGATGCGCGCTGCGAAACACTTCTGTATGTCGCATCGCTGTTGCATGAAATCGGTCTCTTCGTAGGACTCTCTGGCTATCACAAACACTCACAGTATTTAATCACGCACAGTGAACTCTTCGGACTCAACGAACAGGATCAGCACCTGGTCGCCATGATTGCCCGCTATCACCGCCGGGCAGCACCAAAGCCAACTCATGAAATCTTTGCCCGGCTTGATCGAGACAACCGCGTCATCGTTTCTCGTTTGGCCGGAATTCTTCGAGTTGCAGTAGCACTCGATCACACCGGCAGCCAGCGTGTGCGTGACATCGAATGCACAATCGAGCGTCACCGTCTTGTGGTGACCGTTACAAATTCCGCCGGCGACCTTTCGCTGGAACGTCTTGAACTTCGTCAAAAGGCGTCACTACTGGAAGATACTTTCGGGCTCAGTGTCCTGTTGCGTGAGGCGTCACGGCAAACAGTTTGAACGTTCTGGAAAAATATATGTCCCTTACCGAAAACATCTTAACAAATCGAGAACTCAGCTGGCTGGAATTCAACCAGCGAGTACTGGATGAGGCTTGCGACCCATCCGTACCTTTGCTGGAACAATTACGGTTCCTGGCCATTACTGCGGCCAACCTGGACGAATTTTTCATGGTTCGTGTTGGCAGCCTTCTCACAGCAATTCGGGCCGGGGAAATGGCAAACGATGCGTCCGGTTTGTCGCCCCTGGAACAAATCAACGCCATTAGCATTCGTACTCAGAAGATGGTTGCCGATCAATATCGAATCTATCTGGGCCAGCTGGAACCAAAACTCGCGGAAGCGGGAATCCGTCGCCGAAGAATCAATGAGTTGAACGACCGCCAGATTGATTTCGTCGACACGGTATTTCAGGAGCAGATTCAAGCCATCCTGACACCAATCGCGGTGCACGATCCGTCACGCTTTCCACTTTTGTTCGGACGCACTGTCAATGTCGTAGTTCAGTTGAAGGGTAAGTCAGAGGCCAATCCATGGCGATTTGCCGTGATCCCGTTTGGCCGATATGACTTGCGTTACATCACGCTGCCCAGTGTCGGCGGATATGAATTCATCCTGACTGAAGACGCCATTTCGTTGATGGTTCAGCGATTTTTCCCGGGCGAAGAGATTCTGGCGACGGTCCCGTTTCGCGTGACTCGCAACGCAGATTTGACAGTCAGCGACGAAGACGGTGCCGACTTGCTGGCCGAAATGGAAGACGTACTTGATGATCGCAAAGACAGTTTCTGTACCCGACTGGAAATCACCCAGAACGTCACGCGGCCGATTCTGGAATTTCTAAAGACTCTGCTGCGAGTCGGCGAGCGTGATGTCTTTCTCGTCCCCGGTCCGGTAGGTTTGAGCGAGCTGATGCAGTTGTCGCAAGTCAGCGGTTTCGACCAGCATTTGTATCCAAACTGGACACCGTGCCTGTCACCAAAAATCGATCCATCGGAATCGATCTTCGACACAATGAAGTCACAGGACGTGCTGCTGCATCATCCGTATGAATCATTCGACCCCGTACTTCGGCTTCTCTCCGAAGCCGCAGACGATCGGGATGTTGTGGCCATCAAGCAGACGCTGTACCGCACAAGCCGCAACAGTCCCATCGTAAAATCACTCGTCCGTGCAGCAGAAAACGGAAAGAACGTCACGGTCATTGTAGAACTCAAAGCCCGCTTTGACGAAGCCCGCAATATCGAATGGGCTCGCCAATTGGAACACAGCGGCGTGCAGGTCATCTACGGTGTTCGCGGGCTGAAGACACACGCCAAGGCTTGTATCGTTGTCCGTCGAGAACCGCAGGGATTCCAGCGATACTGCCACTTCGGAACTGGAAACTACAACGAAATCACGTCGCGGTTCTACACGGACATCAGTTTGCTCACCTGCAATCGTGAACTTGGCAATGATGCGATCAGCTGGTTCAACGCTGTGACCGGGTCATCGCAGATTCAGCAGTTCTCTCAGATAGAATCGGCACCGATTGGTCTACGTGAAAAGCTGCTGGAAATGATTCAGGTGGAAACGGAACGAGCAAAGAATGGCGACCGCGGCCATATCATGTGCAAGCTGAATTCACTGGCAGATCCAGTCATGATCGCAGCATTCTATGAAGCTTCCCAGGCGGGGGTTGAAATTGAATTGAATGTTCGCGGCGTTTGTTGTCTGAGACCCGGTGTCCCCGGACTAAGCGACAACATTCAGGTGACCAGTGTTATCGATCGCTTTCTGGAACACGCACGAATGATGTATTTTCACCATGGTGGTGACGAACGTGTGTTCATATCGAGTGCGGATTGGATGCCGCGAAATCTCGATCGACGCATTGAATTGCTGATCCCGCTCCTTGACGACACCTGCAAGCGACGAGCGATTAATATTCTGAAAACATGCCTGCGAGACAACATGAAATCTCGGACGCTGACGCCGGATGGATCATTTAACCCACCAACGGGATCCACGACCCGGCCATTCCGGAGCCAGCTGGAATTTCAACGCCGCGCCCGAGAAGCAGCCGAGAACGCCTTCGAACGAAATCGAACCACGTTTGTGCCGGTCGAGCCGAATCAGTGATTCGTAACAAAGTTCAAACTCAGAATTCGCCAAGTACTTCGCCATCTTGTGGATTGCAAAGCTTACGAATGATGTGACGGTCCAGGTTTTCTGACAGGAAGCGAACGCTGCCGTCGCCAAGAACAGCCTGACATCCGCCAGTGTGCTGGCTAAACGGCTCGTCGTTTGGCCCGCAGTTGTTCAAGTTCCAAAGGCATGTCGCAGGGCCGCCTTTTGGAGTCGCGTTTTGGTTAATAATCTTCGTATCCGTCGGGTAGTTACGGGCACCAGAAACTCCACTGCCACCGTCTGTATCGGCCCAACGACCTGGAGCGCTGAAGTTGCCTCCAGGAACGCCAGGAGAGGTATCTGCGGCTGCATACAACTGGGTTGAATCGAAGCCACGCGTGCCACCGATGTACCTGACCGATGTGATGTTTGCCGCACCAGAAGCACCAGTGGTGCGACCGGCGTCTTCAATGACAAGCATGGTGTTTGAAGTACCGTCAGTTGAGTCTGCCATCTTACGGCATTGTCCTAACGCCCCATTGGAGTCAGCGTTCAAAGCACTACCTGCAACCAATCCGTTTCGAGCCCCTGTGACAGGGTCGATGTCGGTGTAAGCAATGGGCATGTAATCGGAAGTGCCGTAGCCCCTTGAATCAATTTGGGTGATTGAATTGGATGGGCATACGTAGCCAGGAACAATACTCCTCGCTAACGCAGCGTTTTTTGAGTTGGCTGAGTTTGTGTAGTGATAGTTCATATCCCACTGGCTGTAGATGTTTGCCTGCTCAACGAATGGCAGGATGGCAACGTAAAGTGACACTGGGAAGAAGCGTCGATCCTTAGTGGCCTCATCGGTATATTCACCAGACGATGGGAAACGTGAGTAGGTGGATTCGTAGTTGTGAATGCCCAGACCAATCTGCTTGAGATTGTTCTTGCATTGTGTTCGGCGAGCGGCTTCGCGAGCCTGCTGAACTGCTGGCAACAGCAGTGCGATCAGAATCGCGATAATCGCGATGACGACCAATAATTCAATCAAGGTAAAGCCGCGTGACTTTCGCTTCAATGTAGACGCGAGAGTAATTTCTTTCATAAAACTGCATTCCTCTTCTAGAAGCCATTCTAAGAAATCGACTTGCCTGCGACGTGCAGTGCTCTTGAAATCCTGAGTGTCGATAACCACCGAATGGCGTTGGGGTCATTGTTCGCGCCGATTGTTAAGATTCTGAGTAGAACCCGCAGCGTTAAAGTGAAATTACTGTTCAGGTTGCAGACTTTTTAAAAGTCAATGAATCTAAAGGCCGTGGCATTGATACTGAATTCAGGAATGTTTTGTAAATCACTGTCTTCGGAAGCTGCCGCAACGCAATCCAAAATTGCTCTATTGCACCAAGGCAATCTGCTTTTGAAATTCGAGTACGCCCTGTTCAATATCTTCCTGCTTATCAGGGAACGAATCCGCTATTTTCATCAACGCTTTCGTCGCTGCCTGGCATGCAGCCGCCGTGGGAGTATTGTTCCTGGGATCTTGAGTTGTCGCCAGAATTGCAGCCATTTGCGGTTTGACATTGTCCATGCACTCAGCAAATGCATCTTCATTAGTTGTCATGGTAAGATCGTCAAAGTTTTTCAGAATCGTCTTCAGAACCGCCGCCGTTGCCCTGGGATCAAAGGGCGTTTCGACGGAGCCACCACCGCCAAACGGCAAACCAAAGATGGAGATTGCCAGAATACCAGCGACAACCGTGATGGCACCTGCTACGGTCCCAACCTTTTTTACATCCATCGGCTCAGAAACAGAGACGCGTCTCTTCGGTGGCGGTGTGTGCGCCATTCTTGGAGGTGCCGCTGGCATACTTGGCAATGCCGAATAAAGTGAACTGACCGGAGTTGGCGATGACCGTGCTCCCGTTGAATAGCCGGCATTCGAAGAAATTGATGACGGAGTCCCCATTGCTCCACGGCTGGCTGCGGTACCAGCCAATCCAGCTGAAGTAGGCGATGTCGCCATCGATGCAGTTGCTGACAGCGACCTTTGTGACGTGGAGCACTGTTTCTGAAAGACATTGTTGAAAGCATCATCCGGCAACGCGTGATCAACAGCGGCACCGTTGCTGGAAATGCGTTTTGACGGACCGACATTAGAAGTCTCCTTTTCCGAGGCGACACGCTTTCGTTTGCCGTTCACAACAACCGGCTTTTGTTGAGGCGATGCTGCCACTGCCGTTTTTGCCTCGACCGGTTCAGCTGTTCGTTTTCTGACAGGAGCCTCAGTTCGAACGACGACCTTGCTTTCACGCGTCGGTACGGGTGATTTCGAAACAGTCAGGGTGTCCAAACGCGGCGACTGTACTTGAGGGTTCGCAGCAAGGGAGGAACGGCCTGGTGCAGAACTCGAATTTTCAAATTCAAAGTTGAGCTCAGATAGATCCTGGATTTCTTCCAACATCGACTCGGACGAATCCGACGCATGACGGGATTCCTTCATGGCTGAAATCAGCATCCAGTCTCCACCGGCTTCGCTGCGAACCAGATCACCTTCTCCCAGCGTCCCACAGGTGAGTAACTCTAGAATAAACTCTTCTGACACCGGCCCGAATTCTTCGATCAGCAATTGGTAGTACCAGCGATCCGACATGTTCACTCCCATGAAACATAAGCCTAAAAGTTGATGTGCCTCACAGC
>JAYVNW010000209.1:0-3401 GCA_043758225.1 Candidatus Kuenenia sp.
AGTAGACTTTGCCTGCACATTGCACATTCAAAAACTACTTCAAGGACTTGTTATGAACCGATTTCAATTCTGGTGTGGTCTCGCCTGCGGGATTGCCGCAACTTTTGCGATTTCAAACATCGACACAATTCAGTCGAGCTTCGCCGACGAAAAGAAAGCTGATGCCAAGGATGCTTCGATGCTGTACGAACTTCGGACTTACCACACGCCGGATGGAAAACTGGATGCTCTTAACGCCCGTTTCCGGAATCACACACTGGCGCTGTTCGAAAAACACGGCATGAAGAACATCATGTACTGGGTGCCGATCGATACGCCAAACACACTGATCTACGTGATCGCTCACAAAGACAAAGCCGCTGCTGATGCTTCATGGAAAGCATTTCGCGAAGATCCGGTATGGCAGAAGGTCGCTGAAGAAACTCAGCGGGATGGAAAATTGGTTGAGAAGGTTGAATCCGTCTACATGACAACGACGGATTATTCACCGAAAAAGTAGCATGGCACGCAAAGCAGCGAGTCCCAGAAAGTCGAATGACTCGCTGCGGCAATGCGCACTGACCGAATGTCGCTCAGGAAACATTATTTTCCCGGTGGTTTTGGTCGGGCTTTGGCCGGGGCCTTTTTTGGACCTCCGGGATTGAAAGTGCGTTGAACTTCTTCCAGGGACGTCTTGCCCTCAGCAACCAGCCGAATAGCGTCTTTTTGCAGCGTTGTCTGACCATCGGCAATCATCTGCTGACGAATGGCTTCGGGCGATGCTCCGTTCGCAATCACTTCCTTCATCGTGTCCGTCATCTCGAACATTTCGAATGCCGCAACGCGACCGTGGTATGGAACGCCGTCGCAGTCAGCACACAATTCTTCAATGGTTTGAGCTTTTGGGTCGTCTGGTGGTGGCGGCAATGGAGCTCGATAAAGGACCGATGTTTCTGGTGGCAGGCCAAGTTTCTTGAGCAGCATTGGATTTGGACGGAACGCCTGTTTGCAGTCGTCGCACAGTTTGCGAATCAGCTTCTGACTCACGATGCAGCGCAGGTGTTTGATGACTTCGTCAACGCCGATCCATTCGATCAATTTTCGCACGGCTTCCGCTGGGGTGTTCGCTGGAATCTCGGCGATGAACGATAATCGATCAGCATATTGAAAAACTGTCTGAGTATCCTGCGGCGAGATGAGCGGGTCCATATAGATGACGTCTGCTTCGCGGCGAATAATTCGGTCGAGCGAAATCTCAAGGTCATGACCCGGCTCGGGCTTGAAATCTGCAACGTTGATCAGTTCGCGTGTGTTCTTCCATGCAAGATTGTAAACCGAGTACAGGTACGGATCGACGCTGTGGATGATAGCTGTCGCTAATGTCGTAACACCAGTATCGGTCGGCCCGCAAATTAAAACGACTCCACTGCGATGCTCCGTAAATTCTCTGATCTTGGCTTTCAGATGATCGGGAAATCCGATTTCCTGTGGCTTCTGACGGACAACTTTTCGGTTATCAATTTTGATTCGAATCTTTTCAGCCTGTCCGCCGACAGGCGAGGATTCAATCATCAGGTGATAGGGGAACTTCTCGAATTCGGCCTTCATACCTCCAGTCTGCACTTCCCGACGTTGATTGATATCCAGACCGGCCAGCAGCTTAATCATCTGTACCATGGCTGCTCCCTTTTGTCCGGGAACAGCAGCCGCTGGATACGGAACACCATCGATGACAAAGCGAATGGCAACGCGGCCTTCGCGAGGTTCCAACAGAATCGTGTGAGCTCGCCGCGCAAGTGCGTCAGAAATCATCTGCTTGACTGGAACCAGTGCAACCTGCACCAGCTTCGCGTTGGCCTTCAGATTGCATTCTCGGTCAAACAGCGGACCTTGAAAGAGAACCTGTTCAACATCCGGTTCCTGTTCCTGTGGAGCTGGAGCGTTCTTTGGGTTCGGCTTCTTCGGGTCATTCTTTTGCGGGCCAGCCATGTCGTTTTATCCTCTTGTAACTCTTATGATTGCCTGTTCCTGCAGTGTACGCGGGATTTTGGCGGGAAGTTGGCTGAGCCTCCAGCGTCAACCGCCAAATTGCAGATTCAGCATCAAATTTCGGACGTCTGTAGCGTGCAATTCGTCACGTTCCACCCGTTTCGAGGAACAAATCAGCACCGGACCGTCTTCTGCGAGCCGATTTGCGTCCGGCAGACGACCGTGACTGCCCCGCACAATTCCTGCATCCAGACCGATCAAATCCATGTAATAACGGAATCCCAGCAACTTCCGTGCGAGCCGATTTGCGATTCGGAGCTTAGGAAACCGGATCCTGGGATCAACAAATAATTCCACTGGGTCATAGCCCGGCTTTCGATGGATATCGACTGTGCGAGCGTAATCCGGAGCCTGCCGATCGTCCTGCCAGAAGTAGTACGTAAACCAGGCGTTTCGAGTACTGACGCAAACCAGTTCGCCGCTGCGTTCGTGGTCAATCCCAGCCTCACGCTGCGCCTCGCGGTCGAGAACCTTTTCGACACCATCCAGACGTTCCAGCAACGCTTTCACTTTGGCAACGTCATCGGCACGCTTTACGTACACATGAGCCACCTGATGATCAGCAACAGCAAACGCTTTCGATGCGCCGCAATCGAGCGTTTCCCAACCAAGGGGTTCCGTGCGGACTCGCAGAAATCCGGCATCGCGGAGCGCTCTGTTGATGTGAATCGGTTGGTTCACTTCCGTGATTCCATATTCTGACAACACGACAATGTCCGCGTCTGCTTCGCGAGCCACATCAATCAGTTTACCGGCTTCATGATCAACCAGCTGAATATCTTCAGCGATACGTGGATCGTTTGGACCAAGCCGCTGCAGGTTGTAATCCAGGTGCGGCAGATAGACGAGCAGCATCGATGGCTGACACTTGCGAAACACTTCGATGCTGGCATCAGCAATCCATGCGGAGCTTCTGATGTCGGCAGTGGGTCCCCAAAAATTGAACAGTGGAAACCGTCCGAATTTGGACTGCAGTTCGCCGCGTAATTCAGGCGGCTCGCTGTAAATGTCCATAACCTTGCGACCATCTGCCGGATACGATGGCCGTGGCGTCACGGACCACTGCACATCGGCGTACATATTGTACCACCAGAACATCTTCGCAGTGGTGTGCGATGCGTCGCGTTGCTTCGCAGTCTGAAAAACTCGCTCCCCCTGAATCAGATGATTTGACTGCTTCCAGAACATGACTTCTGCCAGGTCGCGCGCGTACCAACCGTTCGCTACAATCCCATGCTGGGCCGGCATGAGACCCGTCAAGAGTGTCGACTGCACAGAACACGTTACCGCTGGCAACACCGTCGCCATCGGCCGCGCGAATCCGGTATCGAGCAGGCGTCGGATGTTCGGGGTGTTGTCGCCGATCATTTTTT
>JAYVNW010000210.1:0-3480 GCA_043758225.1 Candidatus Kuenenia sp.
CTCACTCGGAGGGCTGACGCCCCGCCGCTCGCCAAAACCAGTCACACGACGCAAATCCGCAATAGACCCAACCTTCATCGAAAGTTCATTCATGCAGTCCCGGAATTCGAAAATCGGACTCGTGCTGTTCACGATTTATCTTGTCGTGTACGGCGGGTTCGTGTTTCTCAATGCGTTTGCTCCTGAAAGGATGGAAGCGACGCCAATCGCTGGCCTGAACCTCGCCATTCTCTATGGATTCGGGTTGATCATCGGAGCCATCGCGTTGTCGGGACTTTACGGTTTCCTGTGCCGCGAAAAATCGGGCTCCAACAACAAGGAACCGCGAACATGATTCATGAACTCTCATGGAAAGCCGTGATCTTTTTTTCTATCTTCGTTGGCTTTACGCTGGGGCTCAGTTTTTGGCTGGGACGAAAGGCAAAGTCCTCTGAAGGTTTCTTTGCAGCACACGGACAGATCCCGTGGTTCGTTAATGGAATTGCGTTTGCCGGTGACTATCTGTCAGCGGCGTCATTCCTTGGCATCTGCGGCATGATCGCGTTCTACGGATACGACGGATTTCTGTACTCAATCGGGTATCTCGCCGGTTGGATCGTGGCGCTATTCGTGATTGCAGAACCCATGAAGCGACTGGGGCGATTTACATTCGCCGATGCACTTGATTCGAAGTTCAATTCACCGGGTATCAAGCTGGCGGCGGGTATCAGCACGCTGGCGGTGAGTATTTTCTATTTGATTCCGCAGATGGTTGGTGCCGGAGTTCTGGTGCAACCGCTGCTTGCGATGCCGCACTGGGCTGGCGTAGTAGTGGTCGGCACCGTGGTGATTCTGATCGTGGTGACGGCCGGAATGGTATCCACGACCTGGGTCCAGTTTCTCAAAGGCACCCTGCTGGTTTTCTTTAGTGCAATCCTGACCTCGATGATCCTGCAACGCGGGTTCAAGGTCGAGGAAGGCGGCATCGACGGATACAAGTTCCAGTCTCTGACGGTGACAGCAGATGATCTGGATAACGCTGACGGAGTTGTCGAAAGTCTGAAGAATGTTGATGTACTTCCCGTACCGAAAGGCTGGGACAAAGCAAAGCAGTCGTACGTTCATTTGCAGAATCGCGAAACCAAACGTACGTCGGTCTGGCATGTCGTTAAGCCCGCCACCGAGGGCGTTCCCGTCACTTTGACAGAAGCGCAAACAGTGACAAAGCTTGCGGACGGCAAAGTGCTGATTAATGGTCTTCCCAAAGGAACGGGACCTGACCAAGCTGTGCTTCATCCGATCGGATATCTGAATTCACTGCCCGACGGAAAGACAGAAACTGGACCGCTTTCGCCGATAGAATTCTTCAGCACGTTGCAGCAAAGCGAAGTCGTCCTCTGGCGAAATGAAAAAATTAAACTGGCCGACAAGAGCGAAGTCACAGTCTACTACCAGAAAATCACGCCGGGGTCTCAGGTTTTGCGACCGGGCGAACATGCGACATTCAAGGGAATCCGCAGCGAGAAATTCTCCGACAAAATCAACTTCCTGTCATTGATGCTCGCCCTGTTTTGCGGAACCGCGTCGTTACCGCATATTCTGATTCGCTATTACACGGTTAAGGATGAAAGCAGCGCGCGACGCAGCACGATTGTTGGTATCGCCAGCATCGGATTCTTCTATGTCCTGACACTGTATCTGGGACTTGGTGCCATGACCAGCGGCGCGCTGGATTTGTCGGATGACAACATGGCGGCTCCTCTGCTGGCGAAGAGCATGAATACGTGGCTGTTTGCGGCGATTTCTGCGATTGCTTTCACGACAGTTCTTGGCACCGTGAGCGGACTCATTCTTGCCTCAGCAGGAGCCGTAACTCATGACCTCATGAGCAGTGCGTTCGGCATCAAGATGAATGACGACGAAAAAGTACGAGTCGCAAAAATATCATCTGTTTTCGTGGGAGCGATCGCGATCGTGCTTGGAATTCTGTTCAAGGACATGAACGTGAGTTTCCTTGTCGGCTGGGCATTCAGTGTAGCGGCATCGGCAAATCTGCCGTCACTCGTGATGATCCTGTTCTGGCCGCGCGTGACGCGACAGGGAATTATTACCGCGATCGTGGTAGGCATGGTTTCGTCGCTCGGATGGATTCTGCTGAGCGCTGAAGCATTCGAAAAAGTCTACGGCTTAGACGTCTTGAAGACACCGGCTTTCGTCCCGTTCAGTCAGCCTGGCATCGTGACGATTCCGCTCGGATTTTTAACGCTGGTCGTCGTTTCGCTAATGACGAAACGACGTGAAGATTCATGAGTTAATGCACTCTGTGAATGGAAGTTCTTGTTCCGAGGCTCCAGCCTCGGAACACACTGCCTCGGAGGGTGCTTCCTCCAGCGGTAAATGCGGTTTGTCTTCCCGAATGCAATCGGAACGGATACGCTGTGTCTGACTTTTGCCTGCGATCCCTACATTTCCGGAGATTGAAATCATGAATAATTCTTGCGTGAATTTTCGAACATTCCTGTTGATAACCACATGCGCCGCGATGGCGGGATCATGTGGTGTATCGTTTGGTCAGGCTGACGAAATCAAAGAAAGTGACACTCAGCAATTGCAGATCCTGCTCCGAACAGAGGGGCTGGATCTCATTTCACCGGAACGGATAAACGTTGGCTCGGATTTGACGACGGACCAAATGCTGCCGCTAGCAACTCGAAGTGCGCTGGAAAAGAGAGCCGACTCGTCGCGCATGTTGCAGACCCGAAAACTGCCGGCGCAGGCCAGCAAAAATTTGGATACCCACACCGTCCGCGAACAACTTGTAAAGCAAATTGAAATCCTTGCGAATCAAGGCACTGACGTACAAACACTGAAAGACATTTTCGAAAAACTGCAGCAAGCGTTGAAGGCTGCCGAAGAAGAGAATGGAGACAATATTGCCGTCGCCGTGTTTGCTGTGGCTGAAGAAACTCAGCACCGTCGCGACGGAAATCCAAAACCGACGCCTCCGATGATTCACTCTCCCATCGAAGGCCATCCGAGTTTCACGCCTCCCAACGCTAATCATCCAATGGAAGGCCCTCCAGGCTTTAGGCCTCCGATGCTAATGATGCAACACCGGATGCAGGAACATCAAGGCCCGGTTCCACAAATTCGTCGACCAGAAATGCATCAGCCGGCGGAACCATTCGCTGAAGATCAGAAACGAATCGCGGCATTAATGGAATCTGCCGAACGCCTTTCGCACGCAGGATTGCCAGATGCCGCTCATGGACTGATGGAACGAGCCGGACAGATTAAGCGAGAGGTTGCAGAGAAGCAGGAACGAATTCAGCATGAATATCACGAACGAGCAGAGGCAAAAATGCGTGAACAAAAAGAGCAGGCTCAACATCAAAAAGAACGAATGACCGAGCAGCGACATGACTCGGTCGAGGGCGATAACCGCCCTGTCCTGCCTCTTCATGAACTGCACGAGCAGTTGGCACAACTCCGACGTGAAGT
>JAYVNW010000211.1:0-12081 GCA_043758225.1 Candidatus Kuenenia sp.
TGGAGCGTCGGAGAGATTTTTCGGCAGATGCTGAATTAGGCATAGGGAAGAACTGTATACTTTACGAGTTGAAGACCGGCCAATCGCCGAAAAACGCAATTTCGACCCATTCACGGATTCAATTTTGAATGGGGCACGATAACCGCAAGTCTGAAAAAATGCCAGTCTGATTCACCGAAAACACGCGCTAATTTAGTGCTTCCGGATGTTGATTTTCTGGCTTTGAGAATGTCGGTCTTGAGTTTTGCGAAAAAGTCTTTCAATTCCTTCTTCAAATTCACGGGTAAATTCCCCGACAAAATCGCTTGTTGTGAGATCGATCCGACGTTTCCGGTGCGTTCACAGACCCTGAAGGCACAAGTCCCGGAGTGGGGTCATCTTGTTGCTACAGGAATGGATACAAGCTGGCGTTTGCAGAGATGCGTCAAACTTAAGGACAGCAATATTCTGCTTCCTATCGATAAACAACTGGCCGTCATGATCAATGCGGTCCTTGTTGGTGAATTCGCCCTAAGGTTATCGAACAGCGCGGAGCGGACTAAAAACGCTCCTGGACCAAGAATTTGATCAACGATGTTGCGACCTGCTGGACACCGAATAATCTCAACGGTCTCCGGCACAATTTCGACCAGGTTTCGCAATGCGTACACGCCAGTTGAATGCGAAACTGCTGATTCCGAAACATCCGATTCTCTGGCACCTTCCGACAATTGGATAAATTTTGCCACGGCGACTCGTGACAGACATTCTGGAACAATTCTGAATCCTTGCACTAGTAAAGTCATCTGCGGAGTTCGCGTTGAATTCAGTATGGCTCGACATATGCCAGTTTTTTTACTGAAGTGAAATGGATGTCCATGATTCAAACGATCAGCTTGTTTTTGGGGATTCAAGTGTTGTTTATCGCTGAGCATCCCAGCTGAGTACTCAATCAGCACTTCAGCATCCCCATTCGCTGGTCCAGACCCAGCATCAGGTTCATATTCTGCACGGCAACGCCGCTCGCGCCTTTGATGAGGTTATCAATAGCCGCGAAGACGACCAGTTGGTCGCGGTTGAATCGGACAGTGATGTCGCAGAAGTTTGTGAACGACACGTCTTTTGTTGTTGGGATGTGGTCAACGACTCGGATGAACGGCTGCCCTGAGTAGAACTCTCGAAAGACCTCCAGCAGGCGATTCTGCGAGTGTTGCCCTTTGAGTCGCGGATAGATCGAACAGAAAATACCCCGATCCATTGGCATCAGGTGTGGATTAAAAGCGACTTGGACACGAGAGCCACCGACGTCCGTGAGAATCTGTTCGATCTCCGGAGTGTGGCGATGCTTTCCGATGCTGTAGGCAGTCACGGATTCGTTGCATTCAGAAAACAGATTCGACAACTTCGGCGTTCGCCCCGCACCGCTGATGCCGCTTTTTGCGTCAATGATGATGCCAGTTGGTTCGATCAGTTTTTGTGCCAGCAACGGCGCGAGAGCCAGAATTGAAGTGCTGGTGTAGCAGCCCGGATTGGCCACCAATTCCGCGTTTGGGATTTTGTCTGCATAGATTTCCGGCAGTCCGTACACTGCAGTCGTAAGGCGCGTCGGATCCGTATGAACGTGTTCGTACCAGGTTTCATAGACACCCGGATCAGTCAGCCGATAATCCGCACTCAGATCAACAACGCGGCAACCGGCGTCGAGGAGCTGTGGAACGGCTTCCATACTGGCCGTGTGTGGGAGACAGCAAAACGCTATGTCGCACATCCTGCCAGCTTGTTCGGCCGTCAGGTTTTCGCAGCGAAGATCGAACATTCCTGTCAGCGACGGATGAATTTCACTGATGCGAGGCTTCGACTCCTGTCGCGTCGTCGCGGCAACGACTTCTGCTTGCGGATGGCGTGCCAGTATCTTCAGCAATTCGAGTGCCGTGTAGCCCGTCGCGCCGAGAATTGCAATGCGTGCCATGAAGTTCGCCGTTGGTAGAGTGGTTTCGCAGGAAAGTTTTCACTGGCCGTCGTTTTTTCGAGATTACGGACGGGCTGAGAAAACCGTCCTGTGCCGAATTGCGGGCAAGTATAGACCCCCAGTCGACGGGCTCAACGACCTGTCATTCACGACAGGACACTTTCCTTCGATTCGGAGTTCCAGAGAAAATTGCCAGTTGCTTTTCAAATCGAAAAAAGACCGTCATGATATCCGGCTCGATTGGAATTCACTTTGCTACTTAAATTTCAGAATATGGTACTTCCCACATGGTAAACGTCGCATCACTTGCATCTGCCGCACTGAACGCAGGCAATGGTATTCTCCGACTGGCTCCTACCTGGGTTCCTCGTTCGTTCCTTCAACCTGGGCGTCGCCTGAAGCTGCATCCCGATGACTATTATGCGCTTGGGATGCACCGCGGTGGGATCGACGAACGCTGGTTCGGCTCAACGACCGAAGCTGCGAACGATAACCGGAATGCGGATGAAGGACTGTCATACGTGGTTCATGAAGGCCAGCGATTTCTGCTGCGAGACGTCGTTGCGGAACTCAAAAACGAAATCATCGGCGACCACATTTGGAACACGTTCAAGAAGTGGCCGGTGTATTCGAAATTCTTCGATAACATGGGCCCAATCCCACATCACATGCACCAGAATGCAGAACAGGCTGCGAAGGTCGGGCAGGAAGGCAAGCCGGAAAGCTATTACTTTCCGCCGCAAATGAATGCGATCGGCAATAACTTCCCATACACCTTCATGGGGCTGGAACCGGGCACAACGAAACAGGACGTAATTGATTGTCTTGACCGCTGGAACAAAGGAGAGAACGGCCTGTTGGATCTGTCCAAAGCGTATCGCTTGAAGCCAGGCACTGGCTGGTTGATTCCACCGTGCGTCTTGCATGCTCCTGGTTCGCTGGTGACATATGAACCACAGTGGGGCAGCGATGTATTCGCGATGTATCAGAACCTTGTCGAAGGTCGAGAAGTGCCGCGTGCTCTGCTGACGAAAGACTTCCCACTCGAACATCACAACGACAACAAGTACATTGTCGATGCTCTCGACTGGGAAAAGAATGTTGATCCAAACTTCATGGCCAGCAACTACCTTGAACCAATTGTCAGCGAACAAGGCAAGGGCTGGTGGGATAAGTGGATTGTTTATGGCAAAGTCGATGGCAAACAGTTGTTTACGGCAAAAGAACTTACGCTGGAGCCGGGTGCGAAGTGCAAGATCAAAGACGGTGGTGCTTATGGTCTGATCACAGTACAGGGCTACGGCAAGATCGGCAAACTGACTTTACAGTCCCCAAGCATGATCCGCTTCGGTGCGATGACAGAAGATGAAGTCTTCGTCACAGCCAAGGCTGCAACTGACGGCGTTGAATTTGAAAACACCGGCACGGAGCCGCTCGTGTCACTCCGCTACTTCGGGCCGGACGCTCAGCCAAAGGCTCCGAATGTTGGTGATCACAAGAAGAAAAAATGACCAAAATTCGCTGAAGGGGATGAGTGGTTGCGGATGAAGTGCAGCGCGAGAATCGTGCTTCCGGGGCAACGTTTGATCTCGAGGAGCGGACGGCGGTGTTTGGCGAATCCGTGTTGAGTTCTGTCAACGATTTCCAGAACTGCGGTAACGAAGCCACTTATCAGCCGGTTGGTACGTTCTTCAACGAGTATTGGTGCGAATTACTGCGAGGCGGATGAAGCTGCGACGAAGGGAAAATTTCGATATCGAATCAGAGTGTGTCGCCGTGAATCTCGCGAAACGAAGCATTGCTGCGAATGTTAATGGCAGCAATTCCTGACGCCAAAGATGGGCCCCGAATTGTGTGGAAAGAATCAAATGCACTGACAAAGATTTTTGCTGCGATTTACCGCAATTCCAAACCAGATAACTGACTGCGATTTACTTGGTCATTTTTCATTAGACATTGATTATTCCTGAAAGGATTAACATGACTCACACCGCACCAAAACTTCACAACGCCATGTGGCCGGGACTTGTTGGTAAAGGTGATGGCGAAGGCCAGGAACCGCCGATCAGCCTTGAAAAAATGCTGCAATTGACAGCTGCTGCAAATGTGAATGGACAAAAGTTTGATGGCATCGATTACTTCCTGTTTCATCCTCACACAGATCCCGATGCCAGCGATGAGGACCTGCGACGAATCGCAGACCAGATCGCGTCCTATGGATTTGCCGTCGGCTCGCTCGTTGCACCGATCTGGCCCGGCACTGTGGGTGACTCCGCAATGGGAACTCCGGTTCAGCGGGCCAAGTTTATACTGTCTGTGAAGAAGGCCTGCCGCATCGCGAAGATTTTTAATGAGCACGGCGTTCGGCAGTACGGCGTCATCCGAATCGACTCCGCCGAATTTGGCGTCAACAAATGGCGTGAAAATCCCGAAGTCAACACAAAGACCATCGCAGCGACGTTCCGTGAAGCCGCGATTGTCGCGGCGGCACATGGCGAACGGCTGGCGGCAGAAGGCGAAATCTGCTGGGCCGGTATGCACAGCTGGAAGGACATGCTGAACCTGCTGGAATCCGTCGACATGCCGGGTTCACTCGGATTCCAGTGTGACCTGGCTCATACGTATTTGTACCTGCTTGGCTACAACGCGCCCGAATGCGCTCTGGTGAAAGAAGGGCATTCGGACGAAGAGTTCTACGCCGCCTACAAGACGATGACCGACAAGTTGCGACCGTGGACGATCGACTTCCACGTGGCACAAAATGACGGTCATGTGCACGGAGCCGGTGCGCATGACAAAACCGGGAAGCACTGTCCGGCTGACGATCCGAACGGCAAGCTCGACATCGTCAAGTGCGCGGGTTACTGGCTGGAGGGAGCGGCAGAACGCGGTATGAAACACATTTGCTGGGACGGCTGTATGTTCCCGAATGTGATGCTCGAAAACCCGAAGACATGGAACACGATTCTTGACACTATGATCAAGGTTCGAAACGCCCACGGATGGAGCTAACCGAAAGCGAACTTCGGCATCGCTTGCGTATTTTACACTCTCCACTTTCGATCAACTGACTGAATTCCTGAATAGAAAGCACCAATGTCTAATCTCAAACCCCTCAATATCGGACTCATCGGTTACGGCTTCATGGGCCGAACACATTCCAATGGTTATAAACGAGTCAACGATTTTTTCCCCGAACTGAAGTATCGTCCGGTGCTGAAAGCCATCTGCGGACGCAGCGAAGATCAGGTGAAAGCATTTGCCGAACAGTGGCAATACGAATCCACGGAAACCGATTGGCGCAAACTGATCGCTCGCACTGATATCGATGCGATTGATATCTGCACGCCGAACAATTCGCACGCTGAAATCGCGATCGCAGCTGCTGAAGCTGGCAAGATGGTGCTCTGTGAAAAGCCGCTGGCCATGAATCCAGTTGAAGGCCAGAAGATGGTTGATGCCATCGAAAAGGCGAAAGTCCCCAATACCGTCTGGTACAACTATCGCCGAGTTCCTGCTGTATCACTTGCCAAGCAGTTGATCGATGAAGGTCGCCTTGGTCGCATCTTCCACTATCGCGCGAACTTTCTACAGGACTGGACAATCAGCGCCGACCTGCCACAAGGCGGTGCGGCGTTGTGGCGTCTGGATGCTGCCGCAGCCGGTTCTGGAGTTACCGGGGACCTACTTGCACATTGCATCGACACCGCGATTTGGCTCAATGGGTCGATTAAGGACGTGACCGCGATGACCGAAACCTTCGTCAAGGAACGCATGCACAACCTTACCGGGAAGGTGGAAAAAGTCGGGATCGACGATGCCTGTGCCTTCCTTTGCCACTTTAAAAATGGTTCACTGGGGCTGTTCGAATCGACCCGCTATGCTCGCGGCCACAAGGCCCTGTACACTTTCGAAATCAACGGAGAAAAAGCATCAATCAAATGGGATTTGCATGACTTGCACCGTCTGGAATATTTCGACCATGGTGACAATTCGTTGATCCGTGGCTGGCATCAGGTGCATTGCACGGACAGCGACATGCCATATATGGGCAAGTGGTGGGTTGGCGGCTTGCAAATCGGCTATGAGCACACGTTTGTGCATCAGGTTGCGGATTTCATCGCTGCCATCGAATCCGGCAAGCCGTGCAGTCCTACGTTCCGCGAGGCGTTGGAAACCCAAAAGGTCTGCGAAGCCGTCCTGGACAGCGCGAAATGTGGTCAGTGGAAGGAAATAGCGTAGCCTGACGCAAGTTGCCAGACTAGAATGCCCGAACAAATACGAACGGCGGTTGAAGGGATGCCCTTTCAGCCGCCGTTCCGTTTGTTGTGACTCAAAAGAATTCAGAACGCAGAAGGTCAGATTTCTCCGCGAACTTTGAGCCGAGAAGTCGTGTCTCCCAGCATTTTTTTGCGCCCTTACAATCCGTTCCGCATGATATTCAGTGCGGTGTGCAATTGATTTGCCTTGAGGTTTAGCTATGGAACGTCAGCCGATTTCCCGCGAAGGTTATGAGAAGATTCGTGAAGAGATTCGCGTCATGGAAGCTGTCGATATGCCAGCAATCGCGGAGCGTATCAAGACCGCCAGGGAAGAGGGGGATCTGAAAGAAAACGCTGAATACCACGCCGCCCGCGAAACTCAGGGTTATACTCAGGCCAAGATCAATCAGCTGAAGACGAAGCTGTCCAACTGTTTTATCGTTGAGAGAACTGACGGGCCCAAAGAGACAGTTGCGTTTGGCGCGACAGTCAAGGTCAGAGATCTTTCAGACGACTCGGAAGAAGCGTACGAACTCGTTGGTCCAGGCGAAGAAGATTATGATGGCGACGTCATGAAAATTCTGACATCCAGCCCGATCGGCACTGCGATGCTTGGCAAGAAAGTCGGCGACAAAGTGGAGGTCGATATTCCTCGTGGCACGCTGCGAATGGAAATCATCGCGATCGAATAAGTCGAATGGGTCACAGCAGTTCAACGTCGGCTTCATCAACGATAACTGACGCACCTTGTTGCATAAAGTTGACAAGAACTGTCAGGCGATGATGAGACAATGTCTTCGTGATAGTGCCTTTCAAACCCTTCATTGCGCCATTCTTAACCATTGCCATTCTGCCCACCAGTGGTTTGGGCTCTGGGCGGACTTCCGCACCGTTTAACACGAGTTGCCGAATACGGCGTAAATCTTCAATTAGTTCTTCGTATTCAGTCACTGGCAGGCATCGCGAAATACAACCGGTTGAGACGGCGTTGTGTCGCGCCACTTCATCGCCACGAATGAACACGTAACCAGTAAACAAAGGAACATAGCTTGTCCGGATTCGACCCTGAGGTGACCGCTTTCGCTGCTGAATCATTGGGCCGTAATGCGCGATCTTCAACGGGCGAAGTTTGCGCATCAATTCCTTTTCCTGTCTTGCCAGTGTGTACATAGCGAACCATGAATCATCCGGGCTGTCCACTGGCGTATCCAGCAGCGAATCCGGAAATATGTCAGGTTCTTGTGCAAGAATTGGCATGGTGAATCAGGTTTGGATGACAGTGGTTTGTTTTCAGAATTGCCGAGGCAAATTGCGTCGACAACCAAAGTAGCAAGGTGCTTTAGTGATGGCATTGGGCTGGCAATCTCCGCCTTCATCGGCACTCTCGCAAAAGCTGCTGAAGCGGATTAAACCTGCCCCAGCCTGTTTACCCGACACGTGCACAGATTGTTTGCTTTTTAGTCAATCAATTCGCAGATTCTAATCCGTGATTTGAAGAATGACTTAAGTAAGTGGTCGGAATCTTTATCGTTATGAAGCCGTCTGGACTGCTTCTTGCAGCTTATTGCGGACTGCACAAGTAAAGTCAGTGGTCCGGCCGACACACTTCTATGCAGGCGATATTAACGGTTTGCGCTGCTTTGCTTGTTGCGCGAAGCGCGATATCCATATTCAACGGCAAACCAATCTGCGAACTGCTCACGTTTGCGGAAGCCGGTATTTCGGTCGTCGTTAATGTGGCCGATTTCGTGAATTAAAACATTGTTAAGATAAAAATCTCGGATCGTATTTTCCGTCCAGATCAACCGCCACAGATTTCCATCCTGAACCCAGCGACCTCCATACATTTCCGTTTCGATCCGTTGAGCAGGCTTGGGAGCACGAACGTAAAGTTCAACCAACGACTCTTCGATAGGATAAAGATAAACCGCTGTGCCCCATTGAAGTCCGTAGCATGGAAACAGTCGACGTTTTCTAGTCATACGACTGAATTGTACGACGTCCAGTTTTTTCCGAAACTCCTTCCGAAGCTGCAGAATTCGTTCACGCACATCTTCAGCGGAAACGGGGTGAATGTAACCGTGACCGCTGGGTTGCTTTACAATCTTCAGGTCTTGACCGTTGGATTCGTCACTGGTGACTGGATTGTGCCAGATTTCAGGAGCATCAAATGGTCTCCCGTGTGCCATGCCGTCGCCGCGATGCTGATGTGCGGACGCTGGGCTTATGCCGTTGCGGCGTGATGGAACACGGCCATGACGGGCGGCTCTGAGATTCGATCGAGTTGTACTTCGGCCAGATGAATTGTGCAGTGACATGGCAGGACCCGTAATTCAGCAGACGTTAAGCTTCTGCGCCGCATTGCGCTGCGGAAGATGTTTGACGCCGACTGCCTAAATTCAAACTACGACGTTGTGTTGCAGTTCGAGGGGACGGGCATCCGTTCGGGGAGAGAATTTATTGCCCGTCGAACTCCTGTGGGCAACAACCAACGACTCACTGATTCCAGTGGGTACGCACGATCCTAGCGGGCTTCAACGTCGAGTCTAGATGAACAGCGTAAGTGGCTATCCTGTAGTGGTTTACGGCGTTTTATCGGACGCCGGTTTGCCTTGAGCTGCCCGTGCCACAGCTGTAACTCGTTGCTGTGAAGAGGCTTGAGTCCCATCGCGATCTCAAGTCCGGATATGAGGGAATGTACAGTAGTTCGACGCGAGTCTCTGAAATACATGGTGCAACGAGGCAAATCACCGAAATGAACGTGTTTTCGAGTGATGGGTTCATCTGTTCACTTTATTACGAATGTCGGTTGTCCGGTGTTTCGGGATTATGCACCTGGTAGTTTTCTCCGCAGAATCTGCCGAAATCGGCTCGATAGAAACTCGCCAGTTACGAGTCTCTGATCGTTTTCCATGAAGTGGGGTCAGGTGAAGTGGTTTGAAGGGATAGACTCCGTACGGTGCGGGATATTCCGCAAGCGGAGCGATGTTTATCCGGAACGATCGCAAAACTTTCGATGGGAAACAGAATTCGTGTTCGCATTGAGTCTTCCACAAAGTCTGCTTGGTCTTTGCTTTCTGCTGCTGGTCAGTGGTTGCGGAGCTGCGGTGCAACGTAGTGGAACGGAGCAATTGCTGCTGTCAGATTCGATTGATCAGGCGATCGATCAGTTGGATATGTCTCCACTTGCCGGCCGCAAGGTTTACCTGGATACCGAGTACATGAAGACATACAAAGGCCCAAATGTCTATATCACGTCCGACTACATCATTAGTGCCTTGCGCCAGAAACTGACGACCACAGGTTGCCTCATGCAGGCGACACGTCTTGAGGCCGATTACATACTTGAAGCTCGTGTCGGCGCGTTGGGAACAGATTCGATGGAAGTCACATATGGGATTCCATCCAGCAACGGGCTTGGTACCGCGGCCAGCGCGTTGGCTGGTGCTCCTGCAGTGCCTGCAATCCCCGAAATTTCCGTGGGGAAACGCAATGGTGTAAAAGGCATCTCAAAGGTCGTTGTATTTGCCTATCACCGCGAGACGAGCGTGCCAGTGTGGCAATCCGGAAGCGCCGTGGCCAGGAGTGATGCACGCGATTCCTGGTTCCTCGGTATCGGCCCGCTCACGCGCGGCAGCGTCTACAATGGCACTCTGTTGGCTGGAAACAGGATCAATTCCCCCTTCGAAAAGAAGAGCAAGTCAAGGGAAGTGCAGCCTCTAACAATGGCGGACAAGCACAGCTACGTGCATCCAGCCGTGCTTGAACAACAGTTGGCGGAGGCCAAGGCAAACGCGACTGCCAATGTTCAACAGGTTTCCCATGAAGAAAATGGAACACCAGCAACCAACCCCACAGCAGCGCCAGCCTCTGCTTCTCTGCCAACAGTTTCGACACCGAAATAAATTTGTTGCAACCACAAATCGGTTCAGGATTTCGTGAGATTGCAGCGCATGCCCCACCTGCTTCATTTGGTTTTGGGTCTAAATGCTTTGACCTGTTCCGGATCAGTTTCCAGCCTTGGCCCTCCAATCAAATCAATGCAATACGGGATGGCGGGCATGACGGCATCCAGGCATTCGGCGATTGCTTTGGGCTGGCCGGGCAGGTTGACGATGAGGCACGAGCCGCGAATTCCTGCTGTTTGGCGGCTCAGAATTGCCGTTGGGACCTTCTCCAGGGACACTTTTCGCATGAGTTCCCCGAACCCAGGCATCATCTTTTTGCAAACATCAGACGTCGCTTCTGGCGTCACATCACGGATGGCTGGGCCAGTGCCTCCGGTTGTAATAATCAAGCAGCAGTGCAAACCATCGACCATTTCGCGAAGGCTCGCTGCGATCAGGTTGCGGTCATCAGAAACCACGTGATATTCCTCGATCCACTCGGAAAACAGCGTTTTTCGCAGGTATTCGCGGATTGCGGGACCGCCAAGATCTTCGTATTCACTTCGACTTGCTCTGTCGGATACGGTGAGCACACCAATTCGGATTATTGTTTGCATGGATGTACACTCAACTATTAGTTTCGGCGAGTTCGTCGTGCCACGTTGTGTGTGGTTTGGAAATCTCGACGAGTATCGCTTGAAGAGCTTCCCAATCATGGCAGTCTGTCTATCATGCATCAACTGCGTGCGGCAAACGATCCCGAAATCGGCGATGAGATTCCTGACGATTTTTGCTACACTTCTGCGGCTCTTTCCACCCACTTTGCAGAGTTGCTCAAACCGAGCTGACTTACAATGCCCAAATCAACCTCACTTCCGTCTTCGGCCCCATTATTTCTGGGGTCGTCGGATTCCGATTCTGAGCCAAACCAATCGTCGGGCCTCACCCAGTTCAGTGCCCAGCCGGCGAAGCACGAGATCAAGCTGGGAACACAGAATCTTGAGTTTGCTGAATCGCAACTTGAAAACTATCTTGTTGACAGAAATTCTGTCTCACCTGACTGGCGTGATTACTTCGACGATCTGAAAGTCGTTGATTCTGGTTTGACCCCTGAAAGTCTGCACGTTCCGTTTCAGGCTGACAGCATCTTTCGTCGATCGACGGCAGTGCGAGTTGATCCATCAACTTCAGATGCAGTAATCCTTCAGGAACGACTGGATCAGTTGATCCGCAGCTATCGTGTGCGTGGACACATCATCGCGAAGATCGATCCGCTGAATGCCGAGCGACCAAAACCTGCCGAGCTCGATCCGTCCTTCTATGGCTTTACGGAAGAGCACATGGGTCGCCAGTTTTCGACTCAATGGGCAGGCGGTCCGGACACGCGGACATTGCGAGAAATGCTGACGTGGCTGCAAACAACTTATTGCCGGTCAATTGGTGCACAATTCATGCACATCGACAGTATGCAGGTTCGACAGTGGCTGCAGGACCGAATGGAGCGTACGGCGAATCGTTTGAAACTGTCGCGTGATGAGCAGATCAGAATTCTGGAACGGCTGAGCGACGCCGTTGTCTTTGAAGAGTTTGTGCAGAAGAAATACGTCGGCGCGAAAAGCTTCTCGCTGG
Organism: Candidatus Kuenenia sp.; assembly: GCA_043758225.1. Classification (GTDB taxonomy): domain Bacteria; phylum Planctomycetota; class Planctomycetia; order Planctomycetales; family Planctomycetaceae; genus SXXK01. Next base: position 11,727 of record JAYVNW010000211.1, read on the forward strand.
AAGGTGCTGAGAGTCTGATTCCACTCTTGGATATGGCAATTGATCGTGCTGGCGGTCAGGGTACGGAATTAGTCGTGTTAGGCATGGCTCATCGTGGACGCCTCAATGTCCTCGCAAACATTATGGGCAAGAAGCCGTCGAAGATTTTCCGCGAATTCGATGACGTTGATCCTCAGTTAAAAATGGGTCGTGGCGATGTGAAGTATCACTTGGGATACAGCACAGATCGCATGACTTCTTCAGGTCAGAAAGTTCATCTGACGCTTTGCTTCAATCCAAGTCATTTGGAGTTTGTGAATCCCGTTGCTCTTGGACGTCTGCGGGCGAAACAGGATCGCACGGGCGACTTTGAACG
>JAYVNW010000212.1:0-3180 GCA_043758225.1 Candidatus Kuenenia sp.
AAAGCTGCGAAGAATGAACCCAGTGCCAGCAAACCAACAGCCAACTCTGGGCTCTTCACAAACCATGCGGCTAAGATCAGCAGTGAGCACGCTCCAAGAGACACCGCTCCCACGCCGCTGCGGCTAAGTCGCAGACCGCCCGTGCGTCGCCAGATCCAGTCCGTCAATATGCCGCCAAAGATGCAGCCGGTCAGAGTTCCTGCAAAGACAAATCCTTGCAGATACCCGGATTGTGCCACCGAAATGCCACGCGTCTTCTGCAGAAACGTCGGAAACCAGCTCGCGAAAAACATATACCCGCTGGCTCGGCAGATTTGCTGGCCGCAAAGAAAAAACATCGCGGGGCTTAACATGATGGACATCATGTCACTCGGAACAGCAGTATCGAGAGATGCATCAATGTGGTACGGATTTGTATCATTTGGATGCGTGTCGTGAGTCTGGCTGGCGGGAAGGTCCGCACGTGTCGTGCTGCGACCAGCTCGAATCAATTCCAGTTCTTTCAGATTTACTGCGGGAGATAAATCGGGCCGATCGCGAAATGACAAAATGAAACCAACGGCCCAGAAAAAGCCGGGCAAACCAAAAACAACGAACATCCAACGCCAGCCGATTTCAAGCATCAGGATTCCCGCGATTCCGCTGGCAATGATTGCCCCGACCTGCATGCCTGCAGTGAGGACGCCGCAACCCAGCGAGCGTTGCGAGAGGGGCATCCAATAGCCAATGGAATTACAAGATGCAGGGAAGATGCCTCCCTGCGCGATACCCATAATCAGTTGTGCAATGATCAGAATCCAGAATCCCTGAGCACCGCCGATTCCAATCGTGGCGACTGACCAGCCAACTGCGAAAACACTCAGCGCGATTTTGGTTCCGGCGCGTTCGGAAAACCATCCGCTCGGCATCTGAAAGATGGCATAGGTCCAGAAGAACGAACCCATGAACCAACCGGACTGGTCTAGGGTCAGGCCGAGTTCACTGCGCACGGTGCTCTCTGCAACGCTGACAACACTACGGCACAGGTACGACAACCCCGCTGCGACTGTCAGCCACGCAAGGACTTGATAACGCACAGTCGTTGGGCGAGTCATTCAGAGTGCCGTCAGTAATCGTGCGAAAAGACGATCAACTTCCGCAGCGGTTTCACTGTCTAGAGTCCAGCCGACCGGCTGAATCTGGAGTGTGTTCGTGAAGATGCCTCGTTTCTTCAACAGATATTTTTCGATCGCCAGAAATCCGTCGAGTCCGCCCTGAAGCTGCAACGCCACCAAGGCACAGATTGGGAGTGACAGTTGATACGTTCGATCTTCGTCGCATGACTTCAACGCTCTCCAGAGTGCGATGATGCCGTCGAGCAAATCTGTTCCGGGCATTGTGCCGACGATACCTCGGCGATAACAATCGACGAGGTTGATTCCTCCGGAGCCTTCAAAGATCCGAGCTGTTCCGTTTGTTGCATCACGAAGTTTAGAAAGATTCGGACCCAGTGGACTGGCTTCTGGTTTGAAGTATATTCGGTCCGCGCCGAATTCTTTGAGCAGGCTGAGGTAGACATTTAAGTCAATTGCTGCACCGACGTAGCTTGAAGCATCCTGAACGATCAACGGAATCGTGACGCTGCTGGCGATCGCTGCGAAATAATCTCGGGTTGCCGCACTTCCCAATGCCGTTGCTACAGGAGGAATCGCCATGACAGCACTGGCACCGCAGCATTGTGCGTGGATGGCAAAATCGACTGCCTGCGTTGTGCTTTCCGCCCCGACGCTGATCACACAAGTTCCGCGCTGTTTTGCGAGTCGGCAAACCTGCTCGACGAGATTCAAACGCCGTGCATAGCCGAGTCGCAGAATCTCGCTCACCATCGCAACTACAACGCCGTCGGCTCCCGTTTCAAAGGCCCAGTCAATTTCTCCCTGCAATACTTCGCTGTCAATGTCGCCTTTGTCAGTAAAGGGTGTATGCAGGACCGGGAGCACGCCAGAGAGTTCGTTGTCGGATTCTTCACTCATCGTTTGTTTCATCCTGGATGTTCTTACTTTTACACAAGTCATCAATCCAACATGGCGAATGGCGACTTACGATTCCACAGCCAAAATGTCGTCAATTGCAGATGCCATCGCTTCGATCGTTAACTCAAGACAGCTGCGGTCGAATGGAGTTTGCCACACAGCGTAGACTTCGGTGTCGTAAAGTTCCGCTGGAGGCAAGTAGCCGATCGAGCCGTTGATCAGATTCATGCACAGAATTGTGTGTTCCGGAAACCGACGGCGTAACTCCCGTTGCAGGATCGAATACGGTTCACAACAACTGCCCACGAGTATTGCGTTGCCAATTCGCCAGGTGTAAATCGCCAGGCTATAAGTTGAACCGTTGCCGACGCTGCGGCGAATGTCTCGCTTACGGCGAAGGCGTTCTTCGAGAGCTCGATCCGTGCAGGCCAGTCGTTGCTGTTCGAGTTCTTCAGCGGATGGCCAATTTTTTAAGGGAAGTTCGACGGCAGCTTGCGTTGCGAGCAATTCTGTTGATAACGCACAAGGCTTGTGCTTCCAAACGGCGAGCGGAGCTCCGGATTCAACTGTGTCACTGTAGACGAGTTGAGTTCCTGCTGGTTCCATGTCATACAACGTCGCCAATGCCGCATGTCCAAGTTGTCGACCATGACGGTCTGCGATCTCTGGGTCTCCCACGTACTGATATCTAGGTGCCAACTCGCCACAGACGCCCAGCATAAAGACTGCCGGTGCATTGGTTGCATCCTGGATCGTGGCTCGCATCGCTCCGACGTAATCAGGTGAAATTGCCTTATTGTCCCACGCCAGCGTCGTCGGGTGACAGGCGTAGTTAACGAGTATCCCGCGAATTCGACCTGTCATATCCGTAATTCGGCCAACCAGCAAAGTGTCATCAGGTGCGCCTGCCGGGTTGTAGCCGCAGACGACGCGATTCTTCGTCGTATCAGGATCTGGCAGATCACGCACCTTGGCCAGACCGCATCGTCCTTGATGCCAGTCGAGAGTTGCATCGAATTGTAAGGCCAGGGATTCTTTGATCGCATCTACAGTCGCCTGGAAAACGTTCTCCATCCACGTGCGAAGCAAATGGCTGCCAGGCAACGAATCATCTGGCTCCATTAACGGTGGGCCGGAATGCGTGTGGCTGAGTGCAAAGATCAATTGA
>JAYVNW010000213.1:0-3688 GCA_043758225.1 Candidatus Kuenenia sp.
TTCAAAAATCTCAATTCAAAAATCTCAATTCAAAAATCTCAATTCAAAAATCTCAATTCAAAAATCTCAATTCAAAAATCTCAATTCAAAAATCAAAAATCTAACATGCCAGGTAATACATTCGGCCACAGTTTTCGTATCACGACCGCCGGCGAAAGTCACGGGCCGGGGAACGTCGTCATCATTGATGGCGTTCCTTCGGGCATACCACTATCCGTGGATGATCTGCGTGTCGATCTGCGCCGCCGTCGACCTGGGCAGAGTCCGCTGGTGACGCAGCGTCAGGAAGAAGATGAACCGGAAATCCTTGCCGGAGTATTTGACGGACTCACGACCGGAACCAGTATCGCGATTTTGATTCGCAACACCGATCAGCGCAGCGGAGACTATTCAGAGATTCGCGACAAGTATCGCCCTGGCCACGCAGACTACACGTTTGACGCTCGGTATGGATTCCGCGACTATCGCGGCGGCGGACGAAGCAGCGCGCGGGAAACAACCGCAAGAGTTGCCGCAGGAGTGATCGCGAAGAAACTCATCGCGAGAGAATTTGGAGGGGAAGTCATCGGCTATGTGTCACAAGTCGGATCCATTCGGGCTCATATTCCAAATCCGGAACTGGTCACGCTGCAGCAGGTTGAAATTCTCCCTGACGGGTCACCAAATTTCGTCCGCTGCCCCGACTACGACGCGGCAGTAAAAATGGTCGCGTTGATCGATGAAGTGCGACGAGACACGGATTCCATTGGCGGCGTTTCTGAAATCGTCGCGACGAATATTCCGGCAGGATTGGGCGAGCCCGTCTTCGACAAGCTGAAGGCCGACTTGGCAAAGGCACTGTTTAGTCTGCCAGCAGTATTGGGAGTAGAATACGGAATTGGATTCGGCTGCGCAGAAATGCGAGGCAGTCAAAACAACGACATTTTTGTTGCTGAAGTGTCAGAGGCAGGCCCAAAAATCCAAACAACGTCGAATCGGCACGGTGGTATGCTGGGTGGTATCAGCTCCGGAATGCCCATTGTATTGCGGGCGGCGATCAAGCCTACGAGCAGCCTGGCGAAGGAGCAGGCTACCGTCACCCGAGACGGCCAGCCAACAACAATTCGAACTAAAGGCCGCCACGATCCATGCCTGCTTCCGCGATTTGTACCGATGGGTGAGGCCATGGTAGCGATCGTAATTGCCGACCACTGGCTTCGCTGGAAAGCCGTGCGTTCGGTGGCCAAATGATGCGGAGACTGCGAAATCGAACCTAAAGCCCCAGATTCGTTACATTCACGTTTTCGAGTCGCCCGTTTGCACATCTGCCAGAAAATCGCCAACAAGGTCCGCCCTAGGGTGTTTTTCCGTGTGGTTCTGATAAATTGTTAAGACGATCCGTTGTTGGTCTGGCAACAGATCCCTTGCAAAATCTTTCAGACCACACACTTGTTGGAGACACATGTATGAAGAAATTTTCAATGGGCATGATGTTGAGCAGTCTGCTGCTTATTCAGGTTGGCTGTGGCGAAGAAGCTCCGCCAGTCGCTGCCCCAGCGGATCCTGGAGCAATGATGAGCCATGCCGCAGGTGCCGCAGATGGTGCAGCACATGCCGCAGATGCAGCTGCAGATAAAGCTGGTGAAGCCGCTGACAAGGCTGGTGCCGCAGCTGATAAAGCTGGTGAAGCGGCAGACAAAGCTGGTGCCGCAGCTGACAAAGCAGGCGAGGCAGTTGATAGTGCAAAGGAAGCAGTGAAAGATGCTGCTCCTTAGTCATTCATAAGTTCGAAGAATCCAGGAACACTGAATAAAGACGCTTAAAGTCTTTGAAAATATGCCGGGAGCCCTTCAATCGAAGGGCTCCCTTTGTATGCGCAGCAGAAACTGCCGAAGGACGGCTCGGCCGGAAAACTCGTACATCCGGAACAAACTCTACAGTTTCACAAATTGCCTGACCGATACTTCCGATAAGACCGTCCCGATGCGCAAAGTCTGTTGGTATTTCCATCAAGACATCGTGCGTCAAAGGCGGTGAGCACCCAAGCGAAGGCAGTAGAAAACTGCAACTTCTCCAAGGATGGATCAATGCGGATTCGGCATTCACTCAAAGCGATCATTCCCGTCATTCTGTTGTTGGCAAGCACGAGAACCGTGCAGGCTCAGGGTGGACCGCCAATGCAGGGGATGCCCATGCCCGGAAGCCCAATGGCTGCTCCGCAGCAAGTCCCAGGTTCATACGGAATGTATCCGTATCAGTCACCATATCAGGGAATGTTCGAACAGACGTATCAACGTGACGGGACGTGGTTCAAGAATTCCGTGAACGGATTCGGACCAAGTAACCGTCCGCGTGACTGGTTCATGACAATGGACTATACCAGAACGCGCAATCCGAAGATGAAGGGTTTAGTCGGTGCAGAAGGGGTCCCAAGCTATCTTCAGCTGAATGACCCGTTAAGCAACGACATCAATCCTGGACTGTCGTCGTATAACTATTTCGATGCCGTGCATGCTAACATTATTCCAAAGTTGAGCACCAATGGTATCAAGCTGTCGGGCGGTTTCTGGAATCCAGACGATTCGGGATTTCTATTCAGCGGTGGTTATCAATTTCAGAACGAACAGGACTTCGACGCTCGTGCTGCGGCCTTGTCGGGCCGGTTGGATACAGCGTCTGCTCTGCAGTTCCAGCGAGGTTTAGGCAGAGGGAATCCCTCCGTCTTCAATCTGGGTGGCCGCACGGACCTTGATTACCTTGTCAATGACATTTTGGCACCAGGATCAGTTTTTGATACTGCTGGCACCGCAATTCACGGAGTCTCCGGCACGACTTTTCAGATTCTCGATCGAACGCTGTTGAATCTGCACAGTCTGCCGACTTACAGTGGAAGGAGTCAGCTCGATATCAACGGCGAAGCTGCACCTTACGACGTGCAGTTCCTTCTGAAACAGTCAATCTCAACTGGAGGGGTCAATGCAGACTGGGCATTCAGTCCCGTCTATGATAATGACAGGATCAAGATTCGACCGCTTGTTGGGGGTCGCTGGTTCTGGCTTGATGAGACGATGAATTTCAATGGAGTATCAACACTCCTTTCGTATAATTCGCAGGGCGCGACTCCGGATGCCGACACTCCAAGCAATGCCAAGGTGTTTCTGCCAAATACGGGTAGGGCGCCAACAGCCACAACAATCGGCACCTATAGAGCCCCTTTAGGCTTGGACGATTTGCTGGTCTATTCGTACATCAGGAGTCAGGTCATCACGAATCTTTATGGCCCGGAATTCGGCTTCCATTACGAAATTGGCAAACGCAAAGGGATTCATTTCAGCGGTGCCACTCGTGTCGCGGCGATGTTCAATTCTGAAACAATACGGCTCAGTGGCGACAACATCGGCAACTTCATGGGTGTCGTAGTGCTTCCGGACCCTGTTACAAATGCAAACATCTTTGGTCGTTTGTACAACACAACTACGCGTCAGGGCCCTTCATTGAATGCGTTCAAAGACATCCAAACCGGTACACACATTTCACCGTTGCTGGAACAGACAGTGACCGCAGAAATTCGGATTTTTGATCGTGTTCCGGTACTGCGAAACGTGGATATTCTGAGCGAGGCAAAACTCAGTATCGGCTGGACGGGACTGTTTATGGGCGAGATTTCTGACCCGAACAAATCGATCAATTATACTTCCAGCCCGATTAC